>JANYJP010000014.1 GCA_025358455.1 Bacteroidales bacterium | reverse complement strand
TCGAACCGGCACAGCATTGCTACCACTGGTGTTTGAGACCAGCGCGTCTACCAATTCCGCCATCCGGGCGTAATAAACAGGACTGCGAAAATATAAAAAACTTTTGTCTTTTTACTTTCTTCGTCCACCATAGTTTTCTTTTACCACCATAACGAAGTGATGGTGGTAACGAAGGTGGATTATCTTTTGTCTTTATCTTGTTTCCTAACGAGAATTTCTCTGATCGCCAATTCAATTCCCTCCTGATCGTACCCACACTCCCTATAAAGTTCTTCCTGTGTGCCATGCTCTACAAAATAGTCTGGTATACCGAGCCGCCTCACTTCAGAGCTATACCCGTTGTCGCTCATGAATTCAATAATCGCGCTGCCGAATCCACCTTTCAGTACTCCATCTTCAACAGTAATTATGTGTCTGAAGTTTTTAAATACCGAATGAAGTACCGTTTTGTCGAGAGGCGACACAAACCTCATGTCATAATGGGCAATTGATATATTTTCTCTTGCCAGTTTTTTCACAACTGATTTAACATCCTTACCCGGATGTCCAATACTCAATATTGCCATTTGATCTCCTTCGCTTATCTCTCGTGCTTTGCCGATCTCAATTTCCTGAAAAGGTTTTTTCCAGTCTGTAAATGAGCCACGACCCCGGGGGTAACGGATTGAAAAAGGCGACTTGTTTTTTTCAAGCTGTGCAGTATATAACAGATTTCTAAGATCAATCTCATCCATGGGAGCCGATACAACCATATTAGGTATAGCACGCATAAAGGCCATATCGAAAAACCCATGATGAGTTGCACCATCTGCGCCTACCAATCCTCCCCGGTCAATACAAAATACCACATGCAGGTTCTGAAGAGCAACGTCATGTATTATCTGGTCGTATGCCCTCTGGATAAATGATGAATAGATATTGCAGAATGGTATCATTCCCTGAGAAGCAAGTCCCGCAGAAAATGTAACGGCATGTTGTTCAGCAATACCAACATCGTAAACCCTTTCCGGCATCTCCTTCATCATTATGCTGAGTGAGCATCCTGTTGGCATAGCCGGAGTGATACCATATATTTTATCGTTACGTCTGGCAAGTTCGAGAATTGTTTTTCCGAAGACTTCCTGGTATGTAAGTACTTTATCACCATTTGAAGTATCGATTATTTCACCTGTCTCCTTGTCAAATTTTCCCGGAGCATGGAATGTAGTCTGGTTCTCTTCAGCTTGTTTAAATCCTTTGCCTTTTACTGTTATGCAATGGAGAATTTTTGGTCCGGGTATACGCTTAAGATCTTCCAGTACTTTTGTAAGGTGAAGCACATCATGTCCGTCAATAGGTCCGAAATACCTGAAATTCATCCCCTCAAAAAGATTACTTCTGTCAAGGATTGTTGACTTGAACCCTGCTTCAAGCTGGGAGGCAAGTGTCCGCGCATTGGGACCGAGTTTACCGAAAATTCCAAGTATTTTCCAGACCCTGTCTTTGAACTTGTTATATGATTTACTGGTTGTAATGTCAAGAAGATATTCTTTCAAAGCACCCACGTTTGGGTCAATCGCAATATTATTATCGTTAAGAATGACAAGTATATCCGAATTACCAATACCTGCATTATTTAATCCCTCAAAAGCCTGGCCGGCTGTCATGGCCCCATCACCGATAACCGCTACCACATGTCTGTTTTCGCCCTTCTTACGGGCTGCTATAGCCATTCCAAGTGCAGCTGAAATAGATGTTGATGAATGACCTGTGCCAAATGCATCATACTCACTCTCAGCCATCTTTGGAAAGCCGGATATTCCTTTATATTTCCTGTTTGTGGAAAAGACTTCCCGTCGTCCTGTAAGAATCTTATGTCCATAGGCCTGATGGCCCACATCCCATATTATCTTATCATAGGGTGTGTTAAATACATAATGAAGGGCAACAGTTAATTCAACCACACCAAGGCTCGCTCCAAAATGTCCGGGATTATTGCATACGACATCAATAATATACTGACGAAGTTCTGAGCTAACCTGCATGAGGTCAGCCGGATCGAGCTTCCTGAGATCTTCAGGGGTTGTTATTTTAAAAAGCAGGTTATCTTCCTTCTCCATTAGGAATTGATTAAAACAAATAACCTCCAAATATAACAATTATTATTCCCGTGTGTTTGCCGGAGCTTCACCGGGATTTTCTTATTTTTGTTTAATATATATAAGAGTAAAGAACAATTTTTAAGCATGTCGTGTGTTATAGTATAAAATAAATTGAGAGCATGAAAAAATTAATCATTTATATTCTGGGTTCAGCATTAATAGTAATATCTGCAATATCGTGTGTTTCAGGAAAAAAGTATAGCGGTTTGCAGGACACCAGCAGGCAATTCATGAATGAGAGAGATGCTTTCAAAACCGACAATATAGGTCTTGAAATGCAAAACAAGGAACTGGAAGCCAGACTTGCATCTCTTGAGAAGGATATGGGTGATGTGAAACAGAAAATTTCAACAGCTCAGAATGAACGTGATAAGGCTCTTGAGGACTATAATAATGTATCAGGTAAATACAAGGAATTGCAAAATGCCCAGGAAGATCTGGTAAGGGGCAATGTTAAAGAGACTCAAAAATTACTCGCCGAACTTCAGGCTGCTCAGGAAAACCTTCAGAAAAAAGAAGATCTTCTGCGACAGCTTGAGAAAAACCTCGATGTCAAAAAAGCATCTCTCGATGAGCTTACATTTGAGATGGAAAAGAAAAATGCCAGATTGGCTGAACTTGAAAAAATCCTTGACGGGCAGAAAAAAATTGTCAGCGACCTGAAGACGAAAGTGTCAGAAGCTCTGCTTGGCTTTGAAAATAATGGCCTCACAGTTTCAATGAAAAATGGCAAGGTGTATGTATCTCTTGATGAAAAACTATTGTTCAAATCGGCAAGCTGGGACATTGATGCCAATGGAAAAAATGCATTAAAGAAACTTGCAGGCGTGCTCGAAAAGAATCCGGATATTCAGATTACTATTGAGGGACATACTGATAATGTACCATATAACCCCGGAGCCAGCCAGCTGAAAGACAACTGGGATCTGAGCGTTAAAAGAGCTACCACGGTTGTCAGAACTCTTCTCGACGGTTCAAGTATTAATGCAACACGCCTGACCGCATCAGGGCGCAGCCAATATTTGCCGGTTGATGACAGAAATACTTCCGATGCACGGCAGAAAAACAGGAGGACCGAGATTATTCTTACTCCTGATCTTACAGAGTTATACAGGCTGATAGATAAATATTAGAAATTTGAGAACTCCTGCAATCTAACCTTCATATTCTTTAGGGCCTGAAGCAGATTGTCTTCCGGGAGGAGGAAATCCTGATCACCCCAGAATAACGGGTCATAACTTGTAATAGTTTTGGAGAATATTGAATGAATAGGAGCTAATTCGTCTCTTTCAAACCGGGTAACGTTCTTTAAATCCGTTTCGGTAATTGCCAGTTCAAAAAATACTCTGAATTGTGTATTAAATAGTTTTTTCTTTTGTTTTGAAACGAATATCAGGTCGCCTCTCACATGGTTTAGAAAATACCGGTCGTTAACTTTCCTGTAGCTTACGGTATACCTGACAGAAACAGGCCAGGTATGGAACCCATGTGATGCAGTAGATACAAACGTATCTTTCATCTTGTGAATTAGTGCAGGATTGATTTCAAATTCAACATTAAGAATAGCATAATCAGTTGTATTTATATAAATGGTTCCTTTATAAAGAGGCAGGTCAACATTTTCATGCTGCTCGAACTCTATCGCGTATGCAGCATCTTCATCGAAAGTAACGATATCTGTTATCCTGTAGGAATAATCAGCCATATCTGCTGAGGAAATAAAATCGAAAATATTTTTTACACCGTCGAGATCCAGGCAGGTGCTTAAACCTGCTTTAAGCCTTATTGCCAGAGTATCACTCCGATTGATGTTCTCAATTTTTCTGCTCTTATAAACCTTGATCTGATCACCCTGAAGAGTTGCAGAATATGAACTTTTATAGATCTGCAGTACGGCCTCAGAATAAGTCTGAAGTTCGGATTTTTTTAGTACACCCTCTCTGTAAAAACCTGTCATTGAAGCCGGGGTATTACCATAATTACGGGAGATTGCCTGCCTGGCTTTAATCAGGATCTCCTGAGGTATCTGGGTTCTTATTAAAATCTCGGGAATTGAAATGAATTCTCTTTTCATCGAAATTGTGAAGTAATTGCCATATGCTTGTTTTACAGGAATATCTCTTCTGATATATCCCAGAAAGGAAACTGAGAGGGTATCAGAATAAAAATCTGAAGGAATATTTAATCCGAATTCGCCAGTGTAATTAGTTACGGTTCCTTTTCTCTTATTTTTTAGTCCGATTGTGGCAAAAGGAAGCGGTTCTTTCGTCTCCTCATCAATAATTAATCCGGTAATGGATTTTGATTTTTGGCGCGATAATGAATCAGTTAATACAGCAGGAGGATTAACTGCTTTTGAAATGATAATGTATTTGTCTATAACTGTATATACCAGGGAATCATTTTTCATGATACTTTTCAGTATCCCTCTGAGATTCATATTACTGAAGGTCATTACCGTCTTCTTTTCCACATCAAGCAACCGGCTGTCGTAGGTAAAATTATAACCTGTTTTTTTGGTAATGATGTCCAGTGCGTTGCCGGTTTTTGTTGTCCCTGTCCTGAATGAAAAAAGTGAGTCAAGTATGCTGGTCTGGCTATATATATTTTGTGGCAGGTTCAGTAAAATAAAAATTACAATGGCCTGTAATCGTACTAATATATAGCCATTTAAGGATGACATTTTTCAAAGATGAACTATTTTCCTGAAAGATGGTAAACGTTACCGTCTTTTGTAAAGCTCAGGTTAAAGCTAGCACAAATCAAGCGAATTATTGTTTCCTGCGACTGATTATTGATAGGAGAGGTCCATGTGTTTTCGAGTATTCCCTTGTCGTCAGCAACAATATCCATATTATATACTCTTTTTAGATCATTGAAAACAACATCAAGTTTTTGGCCATTGTAAACAAGCAATCCGGTATTCCAGGAAAGGTAGTTTGGATCGCTGTTAAGTGATTTCCCCGATGTTTTTGCATCCAGTTTACCTACATATTCAGGATTGAGAGTCAATGACTGTGATCCCGATTTGTCTGAAAGAACTACTTTCCCGGTTTTTACATATACCTCAACTGCCGATTCTGTATTTTTTGTTATAACATTAAATGAAGTTCCCACAACTTTTACATTGGCTTTACCGGCATCAATTATAAAGGGCTTGGTAACATCAGGTGATATTTCGAAGAATGCTTCGCCAGTAAGCTTTACGTCGCGGCCGTGTTTGCCGAAATTTGCGCGATAGCTGAATTCAGAATTACGGTTCAGAATTATTTTACTTCCATCAGGAAGAGACACTATAAAGTTCTTTTGGTCATTTCCTGTTGTAAAAGTTATTTTTTTGCTTAAGTACCCTGAATTATTCATATAAACAACAGCGGAGCCAACACTTAAAAGTATAAGAGCTACTGCTGCAATTCTCAAAAGGTTCGATCTCATTATCAGTATCCTGGAAGTACCTTTATTAGTTTTCAGTCCCTTCTCATTCATCCGTGAATGTACCTTATTCCAGGCATTGTCTACATTTATTTCCTTTTCAGTCTGCATAGCTCTTAATTCTTTCCACTGTTCTCTGGTTTTATGGGTATCATCAGTTATGAACCGGTTCAGGAGATCCATTGGTTCACCCTTTTCATCTGAAAAAATAGAGGCAAGTTCCTCCCATTCCTTATCAGTATATCTCTCCGTGTTATTCATCTCTTTCATTGTTCTGTTAATTCTTTTCTGAATTCCTTAAGTGCCCTGCCCATGTTCGATTCCACCGTTTTTATTGAGACAGATAGTTTTTCTGCGATCTCAGTATATTTAAGTCCTTCGAACCTGCTCATATAAAAAATCTGTCCGCATCTCTCAGGAAGTCTTTCCAGTATCTTTGCAATTCTCGACTGAAGCTCCTTATAATGAAGGATATCTGCCGGACTTTCCTGACTTTCCGATTGTCTGTATAACATCTCTTCAGCGTGTCGTTCCACAACCTTGTTGTGTTCAATAAAATGAAGGCATCTGTTGTGTACCGACCTGAAGAGATAACCATTTAAAGAACTTTCGATGTATAATTTTTCTCTGTCCTGCCAGAGTCTGAAAAAAAGATCCTGAACTATTTCTTCAGCAGTATCATGATCTTTTATCAGGTTCTTCGCGTAGCGTACCAGGGAAACATAGGAAGATCTGAAAAGCAACTCAAACTGTCCAACATCACCTTGTCTGATCCTCCCGACTATTTCAGTATCCCTGATCATTGATCTGATTCTTCTATTGTTTAATATCTGGTCTGTCGCTGAACTTTAGTTTTCTGCTAAGTCTGCGAATTGCTGATTCAATACTCTGGTCGGGTTCAATTACGTTATAGTCGC
Organism: Bacteroidales bacterium; assembly: GCA_025358455.1. Lineage (GTDB taxonomy): Bacteria > Bacteroidota > Bacteroidia > Bacteroidales > VadinHA17 > LD21. Next base: position 11,224 of record JANYJP010000014.1, on the reverse strand, counting down.
CCCAGAATTCCTTATCAGTAAATGAGCTGACTTTCTCATTAAATACATCATTGTATTTTATCTTCTCTTTTGATGCAAATTTAATAACTTCCTGGTCAGTACGATCAGTTATTGCCAATTCTGACATGGTTGTATAATAAGTATTAAAGAGTTTTTTCTTCCAGCTTACTTTAAATTTAACTTCAGCTCTTGAGTAAGAAAAGTACCATTTACCATTCTGTTCACGGTATTTTGTTCTGTAGGTGGCAATTTCCGGTGTTACTTCCATTCCAAGAGGTTTTTTCCTGATAAAAATTGAAGATGCAGCTGCTTTATCCGAGAGGTTGAATCCAAATTCAGCTTCAGTAATAGCATATGATTCCATTTCAATATACAAACTTCCCATGAATAATGGCATCTCAACTGATGGTTTTTGAATGAAGTCAACAATATAGTGAGGTTTGTTATCAATTTCAATTACGCCTGAAAGGGTATAGTTGTAATACTGCATAGCTTCCCTGGTAAGAACTGATTCAGAGTTTTTTGCTATATCAAGCTCTAAAACGCTTATCGGGCCACCCTGAAGTTTAAACAAAACTGTATCCATTTTTTGGACATCGGTACTCTTTCTGCCTTTGTATATTCTGACACCATCGAAACGAACATCATTTTTATAGGGAGCCTTGAAAATCTCAACAGCTGCTTCTCCGATAGAAACATAAGTATGGTTTTTCCTGATAGTCTCTCTATAGAATCCGGTCATGAGATTTGGTACCGATTCAAAGTTTTTACCGAGGTTATCTATTGCTTTGGAAACGATGTCAACCGGATCCAACGGTTTTACAATAATTTCCTTAATTGGAATAGGAGCAGGCTCGAGTCGTATTGTGTTTTTTGTGCCATTTTCCTTTAAGTCACTGATAAGGACAGTTTTATTTTTATATCCAAGCATTTTGACTTCAAGGTTCTTCGAAGTTACTGCTTCCCCGATTTTAAGAGTGAATTCACCATCGATGTTAGTAACTATCGCTACGTTTGATTCCTTTACAGCAACTGTTGCAAACACCAGGGGATTCCCGTTTTCAGCATCAACGACCTTGCCTTTGATCGTAATTACAACCTGCTGGTCATTCTTCTTTTTTGAAGAAAAGTTTCCGGCAGTTGCAGTCTGGGCTGTGAAAGCCAACAAGAGGCCAGCTGCAATAAGCGAAATGTGTTTAAAATTTTTCATGGCATTTATTTATTAATTTAAGACTAATTTTTATTTTGTTTTCAGGTAACGCGTTATTATCTTTTCATCACTAAGACCAGAGAGTAGATCAGATACCCTATGGTTGTTCAGCAAATTATTTTCTTATCTTAACCCATTATTTCATTTTTTAATGATCCAAGGCCTGATTAAACCTTTAAATGTTCTGCTTGCCGGATATTCATATCTGCAAAGCAATATAACAGGTAAGCATCTTCTCTATGGCATGCCGGTATCTGTTGGAGCTGAACTTACAAATAATTGCAATCTGCATTGTCCTGAATGTGCCTCCGGTTCAGGTATCATGAAACGCGAACGAGGATTCATGGATATTGGATTATTTAAAAGGACCATGATGGAGCTCAGCCCATACCTTTATAATACTAATCTGTATTTTCAGGGAGAACCAATGCTGCATCCGATGTTCTTTTTGTTTCTCGAGAATAGTATGAATACCCATACAACTGTTTCAACAAATGGTCATTATCTGTCGGAAGAAAATTCTGTTAAGATTGTAACTTCAGGGTTGAATAAACTAATTATATCCCTTGATGGATTAGATCAGGAGACCTATTCCTTATATCGTAAGAATGGTAATGTTGATAAGGTTCTTGAAGGCATCAGATATATTTCAGATGCAAAGAAGAAGTTAAATTCATCTTTGAAAATCGAAATCCAGTTTCTTGTAAACAGATTTAATGAGCATCAGATTCCAGTGGTTAAGAATATGGTAAAAGGCCTTAAAGTTAACCTTAGCCTGAAATCGATGCAGGTACTTGACAAAAAGAATATCGGAGCGTGGATGCCATTAAAAGATAAGTATAAAAGATACAAACTGGAAAATACGGCATATGTGATAAAGAACAACTTACCCGACAGATGCGGAAGACTCTGGTTTAATCCGGTTATAACATGGGAAGGGAAAGTGATTCCGTGTTGCTTTGATAAAGATGCAGAATATATTATGGGCGATTTGAACCAGGATTCATTCCGGGAGATCTGGTATGGTCCAAAATTCAGGATTTTCCGTAAGAGTATTTTGTCGGGTCGCCATATGATAGAGATTTGCCGGAACTGTACCTCTGGTATTAGAGGGGTGAAGACATAAAAAAGGCGAAGTAAGATACTTCGCCAGGTCAGGATTATTGTTAGTTGGGTTTATACTGTCATAACATCTTTTTCTTTGGTAGCCATAACTTTATCGACCTTTCCATTGTATGAATGAGTCATCTCCTGTACTTTTTCGACAGCCTCTGCTTCACTATCTTCTGGCAGCCCATCTTTAAGAAGGGTCTTCAACTCATCATTTGCCCATTTGCGGATTGTACGTACACTTATTTTGGCTGTCTCGCCTTCATTCCTAACCTGTTTGACCAGTTGATGTCTTCTTTCTTCTGTAAGAGGTGGTATGTTGATGCGGATAACCTCACCGTTATTAACCGGTGTCAGCCCGATATTTGCTGCCATTATGGCTTTTTCAATTGTCCCGAGCATGTTTTTTTCCCAGGGTTGAATCATAATTGTTTTTGGATCAGGGGTATTGATATTGGAAACCTGGGTTAACGTGGAGTTAACTCCATAGTAGTCAACCGTTATCCCGTCGAGTAGTGCAGGATTGGATCGTCCTGCCCTGAGTCTGGCCAGTTCGTGTTCAAGATGCTCAAGGGCTTTTTCCATTCTATCCCTGGCCTCGTCTATAATCAGTTCAACTTCTTCGTTCATATGGCGAAAGTTAAATAATATTAACTGTATAATATGTTACCGGGTTATAGTATTCTATTTGTTTTGTAACAAACATAACAAAAATAATAAAATAGATGGAATAGCAATAACTCTTTCAATTTGTAACGAGGGTACCGATTTTTTCTCCATCAATAAGGTTTTTCAGATTTCCTGATTTATTCATATCAAAGACAATCAAGGGCATATTATTTTCCCTGCACATTGTAAATGCAGTTGAATCCATCACTTTGAGTCTTCTGGTTAAGACATCCTCGAAAGAAATTTTTTCAAACTTTTCAGCTTTGGGATCTTTTTCCGGATCCGCCGTATAAATACCATTAACCCTGGTACCTTTAAGAAGCACATCAGCACCGATCTCCACGGCTCGCAGAGCTGCTGCTGTATCAGTTGTAAAAAACGGATTCCCTGTTCCTCCGGCAATAATACAAACCGTTCCGTTCAACAATGCTTCAACCACCTTGTCCCTGTTATATAGCTCTCCAACCGGTTCCATTCTTATTGAAGTGAACACACTTGCTTTTCCTCCAACACGCTTAATGGCACTCTCGAGAGCAAGACTGTTTATTACAGTGGCAAGCATTCCCATCTGGTCGCCTTTTACTCTGTCAAAGCCAGATTCAGTACCACTAAGTCCCCTGAATATATTACCACCACCAATCACGATTGCTGTCTGGCAGCCTTTTTTTGCCACATCGGTAACCTGTTTTGCATATTCTTCCAGAACAGAATCGCTTATTCCCTGGCTTCCTTTCCCTGAAAGAGATTCACCACTAAGCTTTAATAAAATCCTTGAGTATTTCATAATAATTGTTTCTTCTCTGTAAAGATATGAATTATGAGATGAGCTCAAAAAAAAAGTGGCGCTTTATGGCGCCACAGAAATATTAAAATATGAACTTACGTACTATAAATTAAGTGAATAGCGTTTGAAATTTGTAACAGAAAGGTCTTTGCTGGCAGATTGAAGATACTGTTTGATAGTCATCTTGTTATCTTTTACAAAATCCTGGTTAAGCAGGGTGCTTTCTTTAAAGAATTTGGTAAGTTTCCCCTGTGCGATCTTTTCAAGCAGCTCCTCAGGTTTGCCATCACGTCTGGCCTGTTCTTTTCCAATTTCGATCTCCTGGGCAATAGTCTCAGGTTTTACGAAATCTTTATCGACAGCAACAGGGTTCATTGCTGCAACCTGCATCGCGACGTCTTTATAAACCTGAATGTCTATTCCTGATTTTGTGAAGCCAACAAGAGTTGCGAGTTTACTTCCCGGGTGAATATAGGCCTGAACATGTGGTGCTTCGATTTTTTCATAATATGAAAGTTCTACTTTTTCACCAATGATACCTACATACTCAACGATTTTTTCAGCAACCTTGCCACCATCAAGCGGGAGAGATTTAAGTTCTTCAAGATCAGCAGGTTTTTTAACAAGAGCGAGATCGAGAATTTTAGTGGCAAATGCAATGAAATCCGCATTTTTAGCGACAAAATCAGTCTCACTGTTAAGGACGATTATAACTCCCAGTTTTCCATCAGGAGTTGTTTTTGAAAATACTACACCTTCGGTAGCATCTCTGTCAGCACGTTTATTTGCTACTGCCTGTCCCTTCTTACGAATTATTTCAATAGCTTTATCAAAGTTACCTTCCGATTCTTCAAGAGCTTTCTTGCAGTCCATCATTCCGGCTAAAGTTACTCTTCTTAATTTGGCAACATCAGCAGAACTTATATTAGCCATAATAATATCTTTAGAGTTTATAAATAGTAATTTCTATATTTCTTCTTCAGGTTCATCAACCAGTTTGACAACATTTTCATCCTCATTTGAGTCTTCAATTACGTCGTCCTCAGCCTCATCTTCTTCGTCTTCCTCAACAATTGCTTCAATAATAGCAGCAGGAATATCTTTAGTATCAAGGTCTTTCTTCAATACCCTCTTGTCTTTCTGCTGAGGTTCCTTGTCTTTTTCAATCTTTCTTTCGTTAAGCCCCTCTTCAATTGCCTGGCAAACAATACCTACAATTAATGAAATAGATTTTGATGCGTCATCATTTGCCGGTATCGGGAATTCAATGTCTGAAGGGTCTGAATTTGTATCAACCATTGCAAAAACAGGTATTCCCAGTCTTTTTGCTTCTTTTACCGCAATATGTTCTTTTGTGACATCAACTATAAAGAGTGCCGATGGGAGTCTTGTAAGATCTATTATGCTTCCGAGTGTTTTTTCAAGTTTAGCTCTCTGACGTGCTACCTGGAGTCTTTCGCGTTTTGAAAGGTTCATAAAGGTTCCGTCTGTAGCCATTTTGTCGATCGACGACATTTTCTTAACAGCTTTACGAATTGTCGGGAAGTTGGTAAGCATACCACCTGGCCAACGTTCTGTTACATAAGGCATGTTAACTGCTTTTACCTTCTCCGCAACGATCTCTTTAGCTTGTTTTTTAGTTGCGACAAACAATATTTTTTTTCCTGATTTGGCAATGTGTTTCATTGCTGAAGCAGCCTCGTCAATCTTTTCAGACGTTTTCTCAAGGTCAATAATGTGTATTCCATTACGCTCCATAAAGATATAAGGAGACATTGCAGGATTCCATTTTCTTTTCAGGTGTCCGAAATGCACACCTGCATCAAGTAATTCTTTAAAATTAGTTCTTGGCATTTTTTGGTTTATTAAGTTTACATTCTTTCAATCAATTGCAAAGTAGCTCCGGTTAAGGAAGTCTTTACAATTTAGATACTAAACTTGCATCTATAACGACTGACTTATTAATTCCTAACGTTTACTGAACTGGAATCTCCTGCGGGCTTTTGGCTGACCTGGTTTCTTCCTTTCAACCTCACGCGGGTCGCGTGTAACAAATCCTTCAGCTTTAAGCTTCGATTTGCATTCAGCATCAATAATAATGAGAGCTCTTGTAATTCCATGACGAAGTGCTTCAGCTTGTCCTTTTACTCCACCACCATCGAGATTGACATTAATATCATACTTGTCAACAACATTTAAAAGAACCAGTGGCTGTGTAACTACATACTGAAGTGTTTCAGCGCCGAAATATTCTTTATAATCCCTGCCATTAACAGTTATTTTTCCCTTACCATCGCTTAAATATACGCGGGCTACAGCGGCCTTCCTTCTTCCAAGAGCATTGATTGTTTCCATCTTTTGCTTAAAGTATTTTAAAGTTCAATTTTTTTGGGTTTCTGTGCTTCATGTGGATGTTCTGATCCAACATAAACATGCATATTTCTGTAAAGTGCACTTCCAAGCCTGTTCCTTGGCAACATACCTTTCACAGCCTTCTCAACCAAGCCGATCGGATTCTTTTTCATCAATGCCTCAGCAGTTGTAAATCTTTGACCTCCTGGGAAGCCTGTGTGACGGACATATAGTTTGTCTGCCATTTTTTTACCGGTTAAAGCGACTTTTTCAGCATTGATTACAATAACATTGTCACCACAATCAACATGAGGTGTAAAGTCAGTCTTATGCTTTCCTCTGAGCATAAAGGCCACAACTGATGCAAGTCTTCCGAGAACCTGACCTTCAGCATCAATAATTACCCACTCCTTGTTTACAGTAGTTTTATTTGCTGAAACTGTTTTATAGCTTAAGGTGTTCACTTGTTCTTATTTTTTAATTGATACACTTATACTTAATGTAAATACCCCCATATTTTGGGGTCTGCAAAAATACAATATATTTCCTAAAAAAAAAGAATATTGTGTAGAATTTATTTATGTTATGCAAAACTAGGTTATTTTTACGCTGTTTTTAGATTAAAAACGGGAAAACAGGCGGAGCCCGCGAAGATAAACCAATTCTGAACATTATTAGCGATCTTTGCAGTTTATGGATTTTGACACCTAATTAAAAACTGATTCAACAGGAATGGGAAATGATAAATTTTTTTTATTGAGGGCGGTTGAGATTGCCAGGCACGGGATTAAGAATGGAGGAGGCCCTTTTGGCGCAGTTATAACACGGGATGGGAACCTTATATCTGAGGCGTTTAACAAAGTGGTTTTAACAAATGACCCTACTGCACATGCTGAGGTACTTGCCATCAGAATGGCTGCTTCGGTTTTAAAATCGCACGATCTGAATGATTGTACATTATATACCTCATGTGAACCTTGTCCGATGTGCCTTGGTGCAATTTACTGGGCCGGAATAAAAAGGGTTGTTTACGCGTGCGACCGGAATGATGCCGAAAGAGCCGGATTCAGTGACAAACTTATATATGAAGAAATAATACTTGACCCGGCTGACAGGAAGATTTCCTTCTCCAGGATGACCAATTCAGGAGGAAAAGAGGTTTTCAGGGAATGGGATAAACTTGAAAATAAAATTTCTTATTAACAAAATGACTGCTGGTAACAGATTGACACAGGATTTTTTTATTCGCGATGTTCTCGAAGTAGCCCCTGATATAGCAGGCAAAAATATGGTTGTCAGATTACCCGGGGGTGAATTCGGGAAGTTCATGATAACGGAAGTTGCGAGCTTTGAGAAAACACTTTGCGTACCGGTAGCTGTCGGGATCTGCGGTTAATGGATTTCGATTTTTTATAAATCTACATTGTGGGATTGGGTGTTATCGGGTTAAAATGACGTCAAATAGAATATTAATTGAGAGCATATAATTTTTTTTTGCGTTATTTGTTCTCTAAACAAATTAAATACAATTAGTTTATGGATTCAATTTGGGGCAATTACCGTCGCTGGAACAACCTCACAGGATGGTTTCTGTTTGTCTTCGCATCATTAGTATATCTGCTCACACTTGAGCCAACAGTCAGTTTTTGGGATTGTGGTGAATTCATTCTTTCTGCTTTTAAGCTTCAGGTAGGTCATCCTCCGGGAGCGCCCTTGTTTTTAATGATGGGTAGAATCGCAACTTTATTTGCAGGTGGCAATACTGCCAAAGTACCTGTAATGGTGAACACTCTTTCCGCTTTATGCAGCGGATTTGCAATTATGTTTCTTTTCTGGACCATTACGCACCTACTTCGCAGAGTGTTTGTAAATGGTAATTTACTTGAATCAAAACATGTTCCTGCAATAATGGCCAGCGGTGTACTGGGAGCATTGGCATATACATTTTCTGATACTTTCTGGTTTTCGGCTGTTGAGGGTGAGTTATATTCACTTTCATCGCTTGTTATTGCTCTTGTTTTCTGGGGTATGTTGAAATGGGAAGAAGAAGCAGATCAGCCTTATGCAGGGAGATGGATAATTCTGGTTGCTTATGTAATGGGTCTTGGTCTTGGAATACATCGTCTAAACCTTCTTATTATCCCGGTATTTGTTTTTGTATACTATTTTAAAAAGTATGAAGTAACCACACTTGGTATTCTTAAAACGCTCGGCTTTTCAGTGCTTCTTTTATGGCTGATGGTCTTTGTAGTAATGCCCGGAGTACCGGAGGTTGCCGGCTGGTTTGAGTTGCTCTTTGTTAATGTTCTTGGATTGCCCTATAACAGCGGACTTTTTCTCTATCTGGTAATTCTTTTTGCCGGACTGGCCTTTGGAATATATTACTCCATTAAGTATAAGAAAGTTATACTTAATTATGTTTTTACCGCTTTAACTGTTATAATGATTGGCTATTCATCATACGCCATGATAATGATAAGATCATCGGCCATGCCCCCGATGAACCAGAATAATCCTTCAGATGTCTTTTCGCTTTCCTATTATATTAATATGAAGCAATATGGCAGTTCTCCTAAGATCTATGGTAATTATTATAGCGCTCCATATACAAATGCAAAGAATGTGATTGCCGGATATAATAAGGTGGATGGTAAATATAAACCATATTATACTATTGAATATGAGTATAGTAAGCAGTTTAAAACATTATTTCCTCGTATGTACAGTAAAGATCCGGATCATGAGAGCGCATATAAATACTGGGGAAAGGTTGTAGGCCGGAAGTTTACGGCCGGTTCAGAGAAAGAGGCTATCGTTTGCCCGACATTTGGCGAAAACCTGCGTTATTTTTTCAGGTATCAGGTCGGATTTATGTATATGAGATATTTCATGTGGAATTTTGCAGGCAGACAGAACGATATTGAGGGAAATGGGAACTCAATCCACGGGAATTGGATAAGCGGAATTAAATTTATTGATGAAGCACGTTTGGGAAGTCTCGATAAACTTCCCGATGATCTTAAAAAAAATCCCGGGAATAATAAGTATTATTTTCTGCCACTTCTTATCGGACTTGCAGGCATGTATTGGCAGTACAAGAAAAATAATAACGGGTTCTGGCTTGTTACGGTTTTCTTCTTTATGACCGGACTTGCTATCATATTATATCTGAATCAGTATCCAAATCAACCAAGGGAACGGGATTATGCTTATGTCGGGTCGTTTTATGCCTTTGCAATATGGATTGGGATAGGGTTCATGTTTTTCTATGAAACACTTCAGAAATTTCTTGGTAATAAGATTTCCTTAGCTGTTACATTCGTTTGTCTTATTGCCGCAGCGCCGGTTTTAATGGGAGCACAGAACTGGGATGATCATGACCGCTCCGGCAGGTATACTGCCCGCGATATAGGAGCCAATTACCTGAATTCATGCGCTCCGAATAGCATATTATTTACTTATGGCGATAATGATTCCTTCCCGGTCTGGTATGTTCAGGATGTTGAGCAGGTTCGAACTGATGTAAGGGTTGCTAACCTGAGTTATATTCAGGCAGGTTGGTATATCGCGATGATGAGACAGAAAGCTTTTAATTCCGACCCTTTGCCATTTACATTGCCTCAGATCAAATATATCGAAGGGGATAGGGAGCAACTGGCTGTAAATAACCGGGTTGATAAGCCTGTTAATCTGAAAGAGATTGTTCAGTTTGCAGGGCAGGATGATAAAAAGTATAAGATTGACATTAGTGGAAGAGGTGATTTAATGAATTATCTGCCTGCAAATAAATTTTTAATTGATGTTGATTCAGCAAAAGTGCTTTCGAACGGAACGGTTAAAAAATATTTTAAAGACAGGATCGTTTCTCCAATGATTTGGGAATATTCTGAGACATATCCCTTAAAAGGCGACCTTGCAATAATGGACCTTCTTTCTACCAATGAATGGGATAGACCGGTTTATTTTTCCACTACAGTACCGTCGAGTCAATATAAAGGTCTTGAGAAATATTTTGTACAGGAGGGTCTTGGATACAGAATTGTTCCGATAAAAACTGATCCGCCTGAACAAGGCGAGTTTGGAATGATCGATCCGATAGTTATGTATGACAATGTTATGAATAAATTCAAATGGGGAAATGCAGAGGACCCAAAAGTATACCTTGACGAGAATAACCGAAGGATGTTCAGCAATTTCAGAAGAATTCTCTCTGCCCTGGCAAAAGACCTGCTTGTTAAAGGAGATACAATAAAAGCGCTTGAGGTAGCCCATCGCGGACTTTCAATTGTTCCTGCTGAAAAAATGCCGAACGACTTTTTCTCTGTGGGCCTTGCTGAAGTTCTGTTAAGAGCAGGAAAAAAGGAGGAGGGTGAGAAATTAATTAATGACATTATTGATTACTCGAAGAGTTATCTCGATTATGCTGTAAGGCTTACTTCTGAAGAACGATTTGGTCTTGATTATCCAACGGGGATAAGTATGCAGGGACTACTCGATATTTATAATATGTCGTTGAAATTGAAACTAACCTCGATTACTTCAACCGTTGAACCAGTAATTAATAATTACTACGGAAAACTGTATTCAACAAAATAAAATCATATGCGGCTTTTCAGGCCAACATTCATTGGTAGTTGTCTTTATCCTGAAGCATTATTCAGAATAAAGACAACTGAAAAGATTCTATATCTGACATTTGATGATGGGCCCGATCCGTTCTCTACCCCTCAATTGCTTGAGATTCTTAAGGAGCATAATATAAAAGCACTGTTCTTTTGTAACGGGGGCGCAGCTGAAAAATATCCTGACCTTATCACTGAGATACTTAAAGGTGAACATCTCATCGGAAACCATGGCTATAACCATCTTGACGGTTGGCGAACCGACTCTTTGAAATATATAAACGACGTAACACTGGCCTCAAAGTACACATCAGACAAAATTTTCCGGCCTCCTTTTGGCAGACTGTCATTTAAGCAAAAACGACTTCTTAAATCTTATAAATTAGTATTCTGGGATATTATGGCTTATGATTTCGATTTAACTTTTGGAAGTGAAAACACTCTGAAAGTACTTAAAAAGAAGATCAGACCGGGCTC
>JANYJP010000013.1 GCA_025358455.1 Bacteroidales bacterium | reverse complement strand
CAATACCAAAGTTATTGGCGACCAACTTGCAGACAACATAAATAAAATAAAAAAACAAGACGGAAAAAATATTTTAATTTTTGGAAGTCCGACCGCTTCTCATTCATTATTAAGTCAAGGTCTGATTGACGAGTTTTGGTTATTTGTTAATCCAGTGTTACTTGGACAGGGCATTCCGTTATTTAAAGGTGTGACCGAAACGACTAAACTGAAACTTATAGAAAAGAAAACATTTTCTTGCGGAGTAATTGCTCTTCACTACGAAACAAAACACAATTAATGAGACAATTGCGACAACAAAAAAATAATTCCCGGCGGACAGACGCGACAACGAAAGACAAAAGGACTACTGCTGACAGCACCTACCCAAATGCAGGGGTTTGCTGCTTCTTAGGACAGGAAAGTAGTAAATTTAAAGTGCAGTGCTTCGTAGGAAGTTCAGTGGTAAAAATCACTGCCTTCGCTTAGTTGTATCCGTTTTTATAAGCCATTTTAAAAGACAGACAGTGAAATATTTTACGACCTTTTTTCTATTGATAGTAACTATCCTGACTATAAAAGCTCAGCAATTAGATAGCGTAAAAAATGACAGGTTTTCTATTCACGCACAGACAACGGTAATTAACCAATTCAAACCATCATTTAGTGCAAAATATTCGGGCGACAATAGTTTAATTCCTCAAAAAGAAAGTAAAACCTCAATTACTTCGACACTTTATTTTGGGTTAAGGCTTTGGAAAGGTGCAAGTGTATTTATTAATCCTGAAATTGCAGGTGGTTCAGGACTTAGTGAAGCTTTGGGAATTGCAGCTGCATCAAATGGTGAGACTTTTAGAATTGGTGACCCAGCCCCTCAAATTTATCTTGCTCGACTTTTTTACAAACAAGTCTTTGCATTAACAAGCGAAGAAAGTCATCAAGTAAGCGACTTTAACCAAATAGGAGAGCATTTGCCAAACAAATATTTCTCATTCACAATCGGTAAAATTAGTGCGGCAGACTTTTTTGACGACAACAAGTTCAGTCACGACCCAAGAACACAATTTATGAGTTGGGCATTAATGGACAACGGAGCGTGGGACTTCCCTGCAAATACCCGTGGTTACACACCAAGTATTGTATTAGAATATGTTTCACCTAAACATGAACTTCGTTATGGTTTTTCACTTGTTCCTCTAACAGCCAATGGCAACGAAATGAATTGGGATATTTCAAAAGCCGGTTCATTTACAATTGAATATACACACAGACATAAAATCAAAAATCAAAAAGGTGCATTAAGACTTTTAAGCTTTTTCACAACGACCAATATGGGGAACTACAGACAAAGTATAGCGTTAAGCCCTGTAAATCCAAATATTACAGACACAAGGAAATACGGCAATACAAAATATGGTTTTGGAATTAATGCCGAACAAAACATCACTAATGATTTGGGTTGCTTTTTCAGAGCAAGTTGGAATGACGGGAATAATGAAACTTGGGCATTCACAGAAGTAGACCACAGTATAAGTGCAGGATTTTCATTAACAGGTGAACGCTGGGAAAGGGGAAATGATAATATCGGGATTGCTTATGTAACTTCTGGAATTTCAAATCCTCATAAAGATTATATAAAAGCAGGTGGAAAAGGTTTTCTGCTTGGAGATGGTAACCTGAATTATTCTTGGGAGCATTTGACTGAACTTTACTACTCAACAGAATTAGTTAAAAACCACATTTACTTGACAGGTGTATATCAGTTTTTAGTAAACCCTGGTTACAACGTTGACAGACAAGGACCGGTTAATATATTTTCTATAAGACTTCACGCAAGAATATGACGACTAAACAAAGAAAAACGTGTTAAACTTAGTATTAAGTATGTAATGATAAATGCGATAAAACAATAATTTAAGGGGGCCAATAAATAGGACTTCATGTGGTCCACAAGACCCAACATATCAACCGCGAGAAACAACTATTTTCGGGTTTGCTTTTTGCTTGGATGCCCTCGCCTGGCCGGGCCTTTGCAAGATTTATTTTGCCCTGAAGTATTGCAAAGGCCATGTTATGTCCTCACCCAGTTCCCGTGCAGCAACCAGCGGAAAATAAGGGTTTCTCAGAAACTCCCTGGCCAACAATACAATATCAGCCTTTTCTTCCTCAAGAATAGTTTCGGCCTGTCGGGAGGTGGTTATAAATCCCACCGCCCCCGTCAAAATTCCTGTTTTTCGTATTTCTTCGGAGAATGGAACCTGGTACCCCGGACTGACCGGGATTTTGGCATTATTTATATTGCCGCCGGAAGAACAATCAATCAGATCAACGTCCATATCTTTTAGTACGTAAGCCAGTTTTACACTTTCTTCCAATGTCCATCCTCCTTCTGTCCAGTCAGTTGCTGAGATGCGGACAAAAAGTGGATTTTCAGGCGGCCACACCTGTTTAACAGCTTCGATAACCTCTGTTAATAAGCGGATACGATTCTCAAATGAACCGCCATACTCATCAGTACGCTGATTGCTTAGGGGAGATAAAAATTCATGTAACAGGTACCCGTGTGCACTATGAATTTCAATCACTTTAAAACCGGCAACCAGAGCCCGTCCTGCTGATGCTTTAAAATCGGAAACAATCTTATGGATGCCTTCTTTCATCAATGCTGTAGATGCCCTGTCTCCGGCAATGAAGGGTATCTCACCCGGGGCAACGGTTTGCCATCCGCCTTGTTCTACATTTAGTTGTTTTCCTCCATCCCCGGGCACTGCACAGGAAGCTTTCCTTCCTGCATGGGCCAGCTGAATACCGGCAATGGCACCCTGCAAATGTATAAAGTTGACGATTCTGCTTAACCCTTTTATATGCTCATCGTTCCAGAGACCAACGTCGCCATAGGTTATCCGTCCTTCGGGTGAAACAGCTGTTGCCTCTGCAATAACCAGGCCTGCGCCACCAACAGCCCTGCTTCCAAGATGTACCAGATGCCAATCATTAGTAAATCCGTCAATTGACGAATACTGGCACATCGGCGAAACAACGATCCTGTTTTTTAAGGTGATGTTCTTTATAACAAAAGATGAAAACAGTTTTGACATAATAAGAAATATTTTAGAGCATTAATATCCATCCAAAGTTAAGGTTTAAAACAGTTTTTAAGTTAATCGCAAAAGAGAGAAATTAACCAATTTCATGAATCAGATGCAAAACATGAACCAATTAAAACATTTTCACTTAATGTGAGAATCATATAACTTATTTGCAGAATTGTATAATACATTCATTGATAGACATTTTAAACTTTGTAAACTCAAATATATTCTGGTAAAAAAGGTATAAGCAACAAATAAAAGAATAAAAATTCCCGGATAATAATAAAACTGAACTCATATATCAAGATGCATTGGAGATCTTCTAATAAACATAAATACCATGCATAAAATAAAAAAAATTCCATTAATTATTATCAGTTCCATTGTAATCATTGCAGTGGTTATAGTTTTATTTATATCCCCTATTGCAAAATATTTCGGTATAAAGGCTGCTGAAAAATTCACAGGAAGACAAATAACAATAGACCGGCTGTATTTAAATCCATTCACGGGTTTCATTCAGATAAGCAATCTTAAAATTTATGAACCAGACAGCGATAGTATATTCTTTTCGGCAGAAGATATAGGAGCTGATATTGCTTTGCGGAAATTGCTTTCCAAAACCTATGAAATAAGAAAATTGACTCTTTATCATCCGAAAGGAACAATAATTCAAAATGAGAAAGATCTTAATTTTAATGATCTTATAGATAAATTTTCTCCAAAAGATACTATCGATACAATTAAAGCGCCGGCCCATTTCAGTATTCTAAGTTTAAACATAATTGACGGGGAATTCCATTACCGTGAGCAGCTTATTCCGATTAATTATTTTATTAAAAAGGTAAATATTGAAAGTAGCGGAATACGCTGGGATACGGATACGGTAAATGTCAGATTTTCATTATTGCCGGGTATTGGAACAGGTGATATGAATGGCGATCTGACTATAAATTTAAAAACCGATGATTATCGTCTGGCATTGGTAATACATAAATTTGATTTAAGTATTATTGAGCAGTATCTAAGAGACTTAGTAAATTACGGAAGTTTCTCTGCCAATATTGATGCTGATGTAAAGGCGAAGGGGAACCTCCTCGACCAGGAAGATATTACAACTTCCGGCCGGATAGCAATAAATGAATTTCATTTCGGAAAAAATCCAAAAGTTGATTTTGTATCCTTTGATAAATTGGTTCTGGTCACCTCCAGGCTGAGCCCCAGGAATCTTATATACACCTTTGATTCAATATCGCTGACCCATCCTTGTATTACCTATGAAATTTATGATTATCTGGACAACCTGCAAACCATGTTCGGAAAGAACGGATCGAACATTGATGCGGTTAATGCCAAAACCGGAAATTTTAATCTCATAATTGAAATAGCACGTTATGTAAAAGTGCTGTCAAACAGCTTTTTCAGAAGTGATTATAAGATTAACCGGTTGAGGATCTACAAGGGAGTTCTTAAATTCAATGACTTTTCTGCAAGTGAAAAATTCGCTGTGGAATTAAATCCTTTAAATGTTATTGCTGATTCCATTAATAAAGATCATAAACGGGTAAATGTATCTTTGCAGTCGCCCGTTAAACCATATGGAAGCTTATCGGTAAAAGTAAGCATTAACCCAAAGGACAGCACTGATTTTGATCTGCAGTATCATTTTACTAAACTGCCTGTCGCAATGTTTAATCCCTACATTATTTCTACTACCTCCTTTCCATTAGACAGGGGTACCCTTGAATTTAATGGCATCTGGAATGTGAGGAACGGATTAATTAAAAGCACTAATCACCTGGTAATAATCGATGCCCGCACAAGTAAACGAATAAGGAATAAAGACACTAAATGGATTCCGGTGCCTTTAATAATGACATTTATCCGGGACCGGGGTAATGTTATTGATTATGAAATTCCTATAACAGGCAATTTAAAGAACCCAAAGTTTCATGTTCATGATGCTATTGTGGATCTGCTGAAGAATATTTTTGTAAAACCTCCGACAACCCCTTACAGACTTGAGGTAAAAAATGTTGAAACTGAAATTGAAAAATTACTCACTTTGAAGTGGGAAACCAGGTATAGTTCACTTTTACCTGTTCAGGTTAAGTTTATTGAAAAAATAGCTGAATTCCTTAAAAAGAATCCTGATGCCTCAATTAATGTTTATCCCCAGCAGTATGCAATAAAAGAAAAGGAATACATCCTGTTTTTTGAAGCGAAGAAAAAATATTTCCTTTCCGGAAAAAATAGAAATGCCGGAGCTTTAAGTGCAGATGATTCAGTGAGGGTTGATAAAATGTCAGTAAAAGACTCTTTGTTTGTTCATTATTTAAACAAGCATCTAAAAGACTCACTGATATTTACTATACAGGAAAAATGCGCCGGCATAATTGATTCAGCTTTTGTCAGGACCAAATTCAACCGCCTTAATAAAGAAAGAGAAAACGTATTTATTTCGTATTTCAGGAAAATGAAAGTGGATAATCAGGTAAAATTTTTAAAAGGGGAAAATGTAGTACCCTACAATGGTTTTTCATTATACAAAATAGAGTACAAAGGTAAATATCCTGAATTTTTAATCAAGGCATACCAGGCGATGAATGAATTTAACAATGAAGTACCCAGAAAAAAATATAAACAGGAACGCAGGAAAAGCGAAAGCAAATTGTGAAAATGGCTTTAAGGCGATAAAAAAACCGGATTGTAAGTCCGGTCTTTTAGTTAACTAAAACATTATAACTACTTCTTTACTTGATCTTCTTTTTCATCTTCTTCCTTTAAATCAGTCTTTTTGACAACCTTTCCGTTCTTGTCAAAAATTACCTCGATTGAAGTTTCGCCCTTTTTCAATCCTAATTCAAATCCCTTCATTTCAGGATTCTCAAATATTTCTATAGGGCCTTTTTTATAACCTTGAAAATCTTTATTCAGGGTACTTACCACTGCTGCAGGCAGATCTTTTTCCAGGATTGCAGTTTCTGATTCCATCCATTTTCCTGAATTGTCAAAGGAGGCAGACATCTTCCTGCCATCCATTGTGAATTCTGCTTCCCATTCATTTTTCTCTTCACTATCCCATTTGACAGACTGAGCCGTAGCATATTTTTTAGTAAACTCCTTTTTAACTACTTCCGATGGATTTTTCTGACTAAAGGCCGAAACAGAAATAAAAGCAAATACAACAACGAGAATAAATAAGTTTTTCATATTAATTAATTATTGGTTTTATCCCGAAAAGATACGGATCGAATCTGTAAAAATTTTGTTCTCAGAAATTTACTGTGACTTTATGAAGGTTATTTTCATAGTTATATTTAATCTCCCATTTATTCAATCTGCAGATCTCCTTGACAATAGCAAGCCCCAGGCCTGGCGAATCAGATGACTTATCGGTTTTGTAAAACCTGTCAAAAAGTTTCGATACAGGTACAGAGATCATTTCCCCGCTATTAGAAATTTCAAGTTTATTTTTATCCAGTCTGATATTGATTACTCCTCTTTTGATATTGTGTTTTACTGCATTACCAATTAGATTTATTAAGAGTGATTCAGCAAGAAAAAAGTTAGTTTCCAGAATGCAATCCGGCTTAATATCTACATTAAGTGTCAACGATTTTTCTAAAATATGATCTTCGAACATCTTTATTTTCTCGCCGATAAGCTCAGCCATGTTTATAGCTTTTTTATCAGGAAACTGATCATTGGCTATTTTAGTTAAAAGCAATAGTGTCTGTGTAAGTTTAGAGATCCGGAGTGTGTAGATATAAGCAGAATTGATAAGCTCAGCCTGGTCCTTTTTTAAACCTGGATACTGCATAAGTGTCTCGAGTTTTGATTGAATGACTGCAAGAGGAGTTTGAATTTCATGAGAAGCATCTTCAGTAAACCTTTTAAGTGACTGATAATCAGATATCACCTTTCTGGTAAGCTTCTCAAGTGTTTTATTGAGTTCTGTGAATTCATAAAGCTGACTTTCGGATGATAGTTTGAATCCGGGTTTGTCGTGAGAAAAATCTTTAAGTTCATTCAACGTTTTATAGAATGGCTGCCATATTTTCAATGAAAGTTTTCGGTTTATGAAATATAAACTGACAAGAAGAAGCACAAAAATCAAACCTGTCACTATAGCAATAGCTTCCAAAAGGTCATCTTCTTCAATCAAAGTATCCCTGGCAGCAAGGAAGTACACCTTATTATTAATGACAGTTATGAGACTTATTTGCCGGAAAGGGATCTTCTTATTTTCGAAACCATCAAATATTAAAGTATCAATTGTTTTAAAAGACTGTTCTGATTGTGTTGGAACCTCTCTTATTTCGATAAAGGGATAATAATCTGGTATAGTTCCATTTTCTTTTATAGACCTTGTTATGTTTTTAATGTCATGGTATAGCTTTTCATTAAGCTGATCCCTGAAAAAAAAGCTTATGACAAAATAGAATACAACTCCTGCAATTATAAATGCCGTTCCCGAAACAATGAAATAAGCTCTGTTTGTTTTTTGAAGAAGTCTCATCTTTCTGAAAATTTATATCCGATTCCATACATATTGTGGAGATAGTTTTTGCCATTGTTATTCTCAATTTTCTTTCTGATATTTTTTATATGGCTGTAGATGAAGTCATAATTATCAGAGTATGAAATATCATCTCCCCAGACATGCTCGGCAATCGATTCGCGCGTAATTACTTTATTCCTGTTTACTACGAAATAAAGCAAAATTTCGAATTCTTTCTTTGTCAGGTCAAGTATTGTTCCATTAACAAATACCTCATTTGAATCTGTATTAATTTTTATCTCGTTAAATATCAATTCATTCGCCCCGTCAAAATGGCGTCTTCGGGCGAGTGATTTAATACGCGAGTTAAGCTCGGCAAGATGAAAGGGTTTGGTTATATAATCATCTGCTCCCATATCAAGTCCTCTGACTTTGTCATCAAGGGAATTCTTCGCTGACACGATAAGTAATCCTGCTTGTCTGTTTCTGTCTTTAATAAGTTTAATAAGGTCAAGTCCATCACCACCCGGCAGGGTAAGATCAAGAATAATAATATCATAATTATAAGCCGATAAAGAATCTTCTGCCTCAAAATAAGAGAAAGCTGTTTCACAAAGGAATCCTTCCGTCTCAAGGAAATTTTTTATAGCGCCTACCAGTTCTTTCTCGTCTTCAATAATAAGGATCTTCATTTTCAGTTATTCATTATGTAAAGATAGATTGTAATTCTGGACAAAATCTGAATGAAATTGATCATTAAAAATAATTGGCTGTACTAGATTCATTGCTCAGGATTAATTATTAATACTTTCTGTTTAGTTGAATCATGTATATGTAATTCCCAAATTTCTACAAAGTCATTTGTTAGCATTGCAGAAAATTTATTAATCCATATTTTATACAATAATTATAATGAAGAACTTTTTTGCTGTTTGCGCCGTTTTAGCGTTAGGTATAATTAATCTTTCAGCTCAGCAGACGGGACAGTGCAGCGTCGCAGGCATAATTATAGAAAAAACTACAAATACACCTCTTGAATTCGCTTCAGTAATCATAAAAAGTATTACAGACAGTACTTTATATCAGGGTACAGTTACAGGTAAAAAAGGGGAATTCACTTTTGATAAGCTGGCTTATGGTAACTACAGTATAGTTTATAGTTTTATAGGTTTTGATAAGGTTGAGACGCCTGTATTTTCCTTAAATGCTAAGAGGAATAAATCAGATCTTGGAAAATTATATATTGCTGAATCAGCAACTATGCTGGGCGATGTTTCAGTTACAGCTCAACGATCGACTTTCACCAATTCTATAGACCGGAGAACTTTTAATGTTGGTCAGGATGTTATGAGTAAAACCGGTTCCGTCAGCGAATTACTTCAGAATGTACCATCAGTCCAGGTCGATATTGATGGCAATGTAAGCCTCAGGGGGTCAGACAACGTTATGTTCCTGATAAATGGTAAACCATCTTCACTGATGGGAACGAACAGAGCCGCAGTACTTCAGCAGATGCCCGCAAGTTCGATAGAAAAAATTGAGGTCATAACCAACCCGTCAGCTAAATACAAACCCGACGGAACCTCAGGTATCATTAATATTGTTCTTAAAAAGGATAAAAACCTTGGTTTAAATGGACAGGCATCAGTAAATGCAGGAAATGACAACCGCTACAATGGTAATTTTTCGATCAACTATAATCCGGGCAAACTGAATTTATTCACCAGCTACAGCATCAGGCAGGATGAACGACTGAGATATACTGACGATAAGAGAATACATTACATATCAGGTAATGATACAATTAATTATACACATGTTACTTCGCGAGATTTATCCAGACCGCTTTCTCATATATTCCAGGCAGGCGCTGATTATAAAATTAACTCACATAACTCATTAGGCGTTACCGGCAACTACAATTACAGGAGTTTCAACCGTCATTCAAATGATATAAATTTATGGCAGGCAACTGATATGTCAGTCACTAAAGATTATGATCGTTCACGCCGGGATCCAGAGTTTGAAAAGGATCTTGAGTTATCTGCCAGTTTAGTTCATTCATTTAATAAAGATGGTCATGAGCTGACTGCAGATTATACTACTTCCTTTTCAAATGAACTGGAAGACAATCATTATACCGATATTTACCGGGTACCTGTCATCCCTCCTACTTACGACAACACACTTATCAGGCAGGGCGATAATGAGTCACAATTTGATGTAACATATTCTAACCCTGTTTCGGAAAATATAAAGATTGAAACAGGATACGTTCTGGAATTACGAAAGAACGATATGAATTTTTTTGGTGAATATTATGATCCCATTTCAGGCTTATGGACTAATGATATTGTGAAATCAAATCATTTCATTTACAAAGAAAACATACATGTTCTGTACGGGACATATGAACAGGAGTTTGGTAAGCTGGGCTTTCTGGGCGGAATAAGGGCTGAACAGGCATTCCTGAATGCCAATCAGCTCACGTCGGATACCGTTATGAAAAACAGGTATTTCAGAATTTACCCTTCGCTGCACTTCACTTACAAACTGACTGATATTCATGAACTGCAATTAAACTACAGTCATCGGATCCGTCGTCCTGAAGGTGATGAACTGAATCCGTTTCCCGAATATGCCGATCCATATAATCTCCGCGTAGGAAACCCAAAACTTAAACCGGCTGATGTTCATTCTATAGAGTTTGGTTATCAGTATAAAAAGAACAGCACTACTTTTCTTTCCACTATTTATTATCGGTATACATATAACGGCATGACGGATATTACAAGGTATATAAATGATACAGTTAAGCTTACGACCAGGGAAAACCTGACAAAAAGCGGCTCTGCAGGATTGGAACTGGTTTTTTCAAAAACATTTGGTACTCTCGGAAATATAAATCTGAGTACCAATACTTTCTATAATAGAATAGATGCTTCGAATCTGGGATACAGTTCAAACAAATCAATCATTACCTGGAGCGCAAATCTAAGTGCAGGTATTAACCTTTCAAAGAGTTCAGTTCTTCAGATCACCTCAAGCTATTCCGCTGAAAGTCTTACACCGCAAGGAAAACAGTTGCCCTCATTTGTAATTAATACAGGTTTTAAACAGGAGTTTCTTAACAGGAAACTGGTACTGATAGCAACTGTCTCAGATGTATTTAATTCGCTGAAAAACAGGACCATCATTGATACGCCTCAACTATATGAAATGACTATCAGAAGACGAAGTGCAAGAATAATCTATGTCGGGGCTACTTATACATTCGGGAACCAGAAGAAGAAGAAAGAAATCGAATATGATAACAGATTATAATTTTCAATAATTCCAGTTTAATATGATCAACCTGTTTCTGTGTAATTAACTTTCTTTAACACCATTTTATTAAATTTGCTGATTGCTGATTGCAAAAAAATTTCGAGCTTCGGTAAAAATTAACAAATAGAAAATTCTAACTGGTAAAACCTATGGATAACCAAACAAAACCTGAGATAAAAAGACTTCATTCACTGGATGCCCTGCGAGGATTCGACATGTTCTGGATAATGGGCGGAGAAAGCATTTTCGTCGGACTGGCATCACTTACAGGTTTGCCACTCTTTAAATGGTGGGCAGAACAATGTGAGCATGTTCCATGGCATGGATTTCATTTTTATGACATGATTTTTCCACTTTTCCTTTTTATCGCCGGGATTTCGTTTCCATTCTCTCTTTCAAAACGATTAGCCAATAATGATAGCCGCAGTTCTATATATAAACATGTAATAAGTCGTGGACTAATACTGGTTCTTCTTGGAATAATATATAATAATGGTATAAATTTCGATTTCGCCCATCTGCGT
>JANYJP010000142.1 GCA_025358455.1 Bacteroidales bacterium | reverse complement strand
TCGGAATTCTCATTTCTTAAAGATCGAATTAAAATAGGTGAAAACCTTGCATTGGCTTACCGTACAGGTCATGGCGTTTCTAACCTTGACGAAGGAAGCCCGATACAGATGGCAGCTTACAGAACACAGCCTATCATCCCTGTAATTATGACAACCGCAGTACCTGATGGTTTGTCTCATGCTTTTATAGTTGGTGATTGGGGAGGAACTGGAATCAGACCTAATTTGGGTCAGTCTGAAAACGAAGTTGCTACACTGACAAGGAATAAAGACAATAATAACTGGAATATTCACTTGATCGGAAGTACATTTGTTGATGCAAAACTTTTCCAGGGTTTGAATTTCAGATCCACAATAGGAGGTACTTTCGATAATGGTTACTATATGAATTATTCCTATAAAACCTATGAAAGATCGGAAAATAACTCCACAAACTCTTTTAATGAAGGAGCATATTATGGAAATGACTGGAACTGGACCAATACTCTTACTCTTGACAAGACCTTTGGTCAGCACAAAATACTGGCTGTTTTAGGGTATGAATCTGTAAAATATGGTCTGGGACGTGGCGTATCTGGCAACAAATCAGGATATTTCGTTGATGATGTTCTTTTCCGTACATTGGATAATGGTGCCAAAATTCTTAATACAAGTTCTTATTTGAATACTCCAACTACTTTGGAATCACAGTTCGTAAGAGTTGATTATTCTTTGATGGACAAGTATATGTTAAGTGCAACGGTCCGTCGTGACGGTTCCTCAAGGTTTGGTGCCGATAACCGTTATGGTATCTTCCCTTCATTTTCTGCAGGCTGGCGTATCAAGAATGAATCATTCTTACAAAATGTCAGCTGGTTGTCAGATTTGAAACTCAGAGGTTCTTATGGTACTATGGGAAACCAACTTGCTTTGTCTCCACAGAACCAGTTCTTCTCCTATGGAGGTGATCCAGGCAACTCTTTCTATGATATTGCAGGAACAGGCAACTCATCACTTCAGGGATTCCGTCAGACACGTATTCCTAATTTTAACGCTAAATGGGAAACCAACGTTACCGCTGACTTCGGTTTGGAAGCCAGCCTTTTGAATAATAAAATAGGGGTAAAAGTTGACTGGTACTCCAAGAAAACGAAGGATCTTTTATATAACCCCGAAATGGTTGCTACAGCCGGAGCTGCAAATGCACCTTTTATTAATATTGCTTCTATGTCTAATTCAGGATTGGACATGGAATTTTCCTTCAAAAATACCTGGGGCGATTTTGGATTTGACGGAAGTGCAGTGCTGACTACCGTAAATAATAATATTGATAAAATTTCTAATGATGCAACTTTTTTTGATTCAGGTACTATCGGAGGTAGAATAAACGGTGTTCCGTCAAGGAATATGGTTGGACATTCGATGTCCTCATTTTATGGGTATAAAGTTATAGGTTTGTTCCAATCTGATGCTGAT
Organism: Bacteroidales bacterium; assembly: GCA_025358455.1. Taxonomy (GTDB): domain Bacteria; phylum Bacteroidota; class Bacteroidia; order Bacteroidales; family VadinHA17; genus LD21. Next base: position 5,776 of record JANYJP010000142.1, on the reverse strand, counting down.
GTTACCGGGTCACCAACCCAAACCGGAGCTGAACCTGGATTTTTGAAATTCCAGGACACCAGTGGCGATGGTGCAATTGCTCCTGATGACAGGACATTTATTGGAAATCCAAACCCAAAATTCACTTACGGGCTTAACCTGGCATTTACTTATAAAAATTTCGATCTGACCGGTTTCCTTCTGGGACAGCAAGGAAATGATATCTTTAACTGGAACAAATGGTGGGTTGATTTCTGGCCATCATTCCAGGGACAGAAGAGTGAAGAACTTTTGAATAATAGCTGGTCGCCGACCAATACAGGTACAAAAATTCCAAAAGCTTCAAATAAGTCAAACTTCTCAACTAACACTGAGATTAATAGTTACTATATTGAAAGTGGCTCATTTCTCCGTATGAAGAACTTGCAGTTGGGTTATACAATTCCCGAAAGTATCATGAGTAAAATAAACATTAAGTCGCTCAGGGTTTATGTTCAGGCTGTAAATCTGTTTACAATTACAAAATACTCCGGACTTGACCCTGAAATTGGTGGCAGTGACCTAAATTTTGGTGTTGATATGGGAAATTATCCAACTGTAAAACAGCTTTTATTCGGACTAAATGTTAATTTTTAATTTAAAAAATGATATAGTATGAAAAAGTATATTTCATTATTATTAATACTTGCATTTGCCGGAATATGGCATGCATGCAAGCAGGATTTTCTGGATATTAAACCGGCTTCAAATCTCGATAAAGATGCTTTAGCTTCTAAAGATGGTGTCGAAGCCCTTTTAATAGGTTCCTATCATTTGCTCCATGGTCAGCCATTTGGCTGGGGAGCTGCTACTACTAACTGGGTTTATGGTTCAATACGCGGTATGGAATCGAACAAAGGAACTGATGCAGGTGACCAACCTAACATTAACCCGATTCAGACATTTAGTGAAACAGCTACGAACGGATACCTGAATGATAAATGGCGTGAAGTTTATGAAGCAGTTACTAGATGTAACAATACAATCGTGGTAGCAAATATCGCTTTGAAAAAAGGAACAATTACACAGGATCAGGCTGATTTATTTATTCAGCAGGCAAGAGCCCTTCGTGGCTGGTACCATTTTGAAGCATGGAGAATGTGGGAAAAGGTTCCTTATCTGGATGAAACTGTAGTCAATCCGCTGGTTATTGCAAACGCTGAGGATATCAGACCAAAAATTATAGCTGATCTTACCGAAGGGTTAAAGCTTCCAACCAACATGAAGCAGGTAGGACGATTCAATAAAACAGTATGTCAGATTCTTCTCGCGAAAGCTATAATGCAAATGAATCATGATTATGCCGGAGCTAAGTTATTACTTCTTGATGCTCAAGCCACAGGAACTAAACCCGATGGTGCAGCTTTCGGTCTTGCTCCAACATTTGGTGAGATATTTGACATTGCCAACCGCAATGGTATTGAATCCATATATACTGTTCAGTATTCTGTGAATGATGGCTCAGGCGGACAGAATGGTGGTAATGGTGAAGTGTTGAATTTCCCTTATAAGAGTGGTGGTTCTCCCGGTGGTTGCTGTGGATTCTTTGACCCTACACAGGAATTTGTGAATTCATTCAGAACAGCCGGTGGCTTACCACTTCTTGACAATACTTATGATACACCTCTAAATATGGTCAAAAATGACCAGGGTGTTCCAAGAACAAGTGTATGGGATATCAAAACCGAATATGTTAAAGATGCTGTAGTTACTATTCTCGATCCAAATAATCATCATCAGACTTTTTATAAGTCATTAATTGGTGTTGAGAAAACAGCTGTTCCCATAAATGTAGGCAATAATCCGGTCACCAGTCCTGCAGCATGGCTGTTATCAAGTACATGGGACGAGGACGCTGGTCCACTTGATCCACGTCTTGACTGGTCAGTTGGCAGAAAAGGTATCCCATATTGGGATTGGGGAATTCACACAGGAGCTGACTGGATTCGTGACCAGACATACTCAGGACCATATAGCCCAAAGAAACAGGTGTATAAGAAATCCCAGGAAGGACAATTTACAGAAGTTGGTAGCTGGACTTCAGGTTACACAGCAAATGGATATCGCATGATCCGTTATGCTGATCTGCTTCTTATGATTGCAGAATGTCAGATTGAAGGTACACCTATTGATCTGGCTGGCGCTCGCACCAATATTAACCTTATTCGTGCAAGAGCTGCAAATGCTACTGGTTTTGTGAAAGAAAGTGACGGAATTACTCCTGCTGCTAATTATGTAATAGCAGAGTATCCTGCAGGATATCCTTTTAATTCCCCGGAAAATGCCCGTATCGCACTTCAGATGGAACGAAAACTGGAACTAGGGCAGGAAGGCCACAGATGGTTTGACCTGAACAGATGGGGAAACACCAAAACTGAAATTAACAGGATGCTTGTATATGAGAAAACAATGCAATGGGGCAATAACTTGTATGGAGCTGCTGCTGCAGGTGATAATGTGAATATCTTTCCAATTCCACAGCGTCAGATTGACCTGAGCAATGGAAAATTGGTTCCTAACAGGTAATTTATTTAGCATTTAATTTATTCAAAGAGGATTACCTGTATTGGTAGTCCTCTTTTTTTTATATTTACAGTCTTTATTAAAAATTGCTCTATTCATATCAGTATTATATGAGAATGTTTTTTTTGCTCTTATGCTCCGTATTGTTTATATCCTGTTTGGAATCACCAAAGTTTCATATATTAAGTTCAAAACAAACAGGTATAACTTTTAATAACAAAATAATTGAGTCTGACAGCCTTAATCTCATGAAGTATGAGTACATCTATAACGGTGCGGGTGTGGGAATTGCGGACCTTAATAATGACGGCCTGGAAGATATTATTTTTGCCGGAAACCTGGTTTCTCCGAGGGTCTATTTAAACCAGGGTAATTTTAAGTTTAAAGATATAACGGCTAATTTCAAAGGATTGTCAAACAATCAATGGTTTAGCGGAGTGTCAATAGTTGACATTAATAATGATGGCTGGACTGATATTTATCTGACTGCTACAGCCAGTAAAGATCCTGAAAAACGTAAAAACAGACTCTGGGTAAATAGCGGATCAAAAAACGGAGCAGATCCCATGTTTGTCGAAATGGCTGAAAAGTACGGCATAGCAGATACCGGATATTCTGTGAATGCTACATTTTTTGACTACGACCGGGATGGATTTCTTGATCTCTATGTTTTAAATAATACCTTAAGTTCGAGAATGAATACAAATTACAGGGAGAAAATTATTGACGGTTCTTCTATGAACAATGACAGACTTTATCATAACAATGGGGACGGTACTTTTACTGATGTGACAATAAAGGCGGGTATTACTATTGAAGGTTTCGGACTCGGTCTTGCAGTTAGCGATATCAATAAAGACGGATATCCCGATTTATATATATCTAATGATTACATATCCAATGACCTGTTATATATAAATAATGGAGACGGAACCTTTAGTAATGAAATAAAAAAGTATCTGTCGTATCAGTCCAGATCTTCTATGGGTAATGATCTGGCAGATGTAAATAATGATGGAAATTCAGATATTTTTACACTTGATATGTTACCGGAAAATTATAACAAAAGAAAGCAAACAATAAATGGTTTTAGTTACAGATTTTATCAAAATGATGAAAAATTTGGTTTTGAGCACCAGTATGTACGAAATATGCTTCATCTGAATAATGGTTTTTTGAAAGGGGAAATGCTTCCATTTAGTGAAGTTGGCCAGTTTATGGGGTTAGATCGTACCAACTGGAGCTGGTCGCCTCTATTTGCCGATTATGACAATGACGGAGATAAAGACCTTCTCATTTCAAATGGTTTTCCAAAAGATGAAACCGATAAAGATTGGACCCGTCTAAAAGTAGATGCAAGCGGATCTTATGCATCCGATTCATACTTAATCAGCATGGCCCCTGCTATAAAAATTCCTAATCTTGCTTTTGAAAACACTTTGAATACCGGAAAACTGGGTTTCACCAAAAGAACGGATTGGCTACCCCAGGTTCCTTCCTATTCATATGGTGCGGCATTTGTTGATCTTGATAACGATGGCGATCTTGATTATGTAACAAATAATTTAAACGATGAAGCTTTTATTTACAGGAACAATACTGTAGAAAAATCTAAGAAAAATGCCAATTATATAAAGATCAAACTTTTAGGCAAAACAGGCAATACAATGGCAATCGGTGCTAAGGTTGAACTCTGGAACAAAGACAAATACCAGTACACTGAAAACTTTTTAACAAGAGGATATGCATCCAGTGTTGATCCCATTATTCACTTTGGTCTTTCAAAAGACCTTGCAATTGATTCATTAAAAGTAACATGGCCGGCAACCGGTTACATTTCAGTTTTGAAAAATGTACCAGCAAATCAAACAATTGAAATAAATGAAAACGATTCACGAGCCGGTCATGAAATGGTTAAAGCTCTGATTAATAGCAATATGCTATTTAATAAAATTGAAAATGTACTTGATTTTGTGCATGAACAATCAGATTTTAATGATTTTGGACTTGATCAGAAAATAATTCAGCATAAGTTCTCGCAGATTGGGCCACGAATGGCAAAAGGTGATCTGAATAACGATGGTCTTGAAGATATTATTATTGGTGCCACAAATAAAGTACCAACTACCGTATTTTTAAGGAAGGGTAAGGGTTTTAAAGAAGCGAATATCGAAGGTCTGACGACAGAAAAGAAATTCTCTGAATCTGACATTGCAATTGTGGATATTAATAATGATGGATACAATGATGTTGTTGCCGTTGCCGGAGGATACGAAAATGCTGAAAGCGAATACAAACATTACCTGTACGAAAACCGCAATGGTACTTTTATAAGGAAAGACCTTCCTATTCCATCATTTCCTGCCTCGGTGATACGACCCTGCGATTTTAACAACGATGGCTTTATAGATATCTTCGTGGGTTCCAGGGTAAAAAAAGGTATGTATCCATATGCAAACCATTCATGGGTGGTTATTAATAAAAACGGGAAATTTGTATCCGATTCAACATTCCGTTTAAATCTGGGAATGGTTACAGATGCGATCTGGACCGATTATGATAACGATGGATGGCAAGATCTTCTGGTGGCAAGGGATTGGAATTCACTGGTCCTTTTCAAAAATATTGATGGGAAAAAACTTGTTCCCCAGAATATACCTGAATTAAACTCACAACACGGAATCTGGTATTCGCTTGCAGCAGGTGATTTTAATAAAGATGGTTATACAGACTATATTGCAGGTAACCTTGGAGAAAATAACCGTTTTACTGCAAGCGATAAATACCCGTTAAGTTTATATGCAGTCGATCTCGATGGGGATGGGATTATAGACCCTGTTATCTCTGCTTATTGGCCCGATCCCTCCGGAAAGATGAAAGAATATCCTCTTAATTACTTTGATGAACTTATGTCACAGACACCTTTCTTTGAGAAGAAATATAAAGACTACGCTTCATTCAGTTATGCAGGCATTTCCGACATGTTCGATGCAAATATTATAAAGAAGCTTCAATTTAAGCTTGATGTGAATACTACTTCAAGTTATATTCTTTGGAATGAGAAGGGTAAATTCAGATGGGAGAAATTACCCCGGCTATTACAGGTTTCCCCTATTAAGAAAATGATTGTTCAGGATTTTAACGATGATGGCTGGCCCGATATTCTGATAGGAGGAAATGACTATTCGTATGATGTCTCAACGGGTAACTATGACTCAAATAAGGGAATAGTATT
>JANYJP010000056.1 GCA_025358455.1 Bacteroidales bacterium | reverse complement strand
TTGTAAAATCAATTGGTGCAAATCATGATATTGAGAAACGATTCGTTACAAAGCACCAGATAAGTATTGATACTGCAAATTTTGGACAAATTGTTCTTGGAATGGAACAGGCAGTGAATAGCGGCACGGCAGCAGGAGTTAAAATAAAAGATATAATAATATGCGGAAAGACCGGAACTGCTCAAAATCCTCATGGTGCAAACCATTCTGTTTTTATAGCATTTGCGCCTAAGAATAATCCTAAAATTGCTATTGCCGTTTTCGTTGAAAATGCTGGTTTCGGAGCGACATACGCTGCCCCTATAGCAAGTCTGATGATAGAAAAATATATTAAAGGTGAGATATCCAATAAATTTCTGGAAAAAAGAATCCTCGATCTGAATCTTGATAAAAATACAAATATTGAAACGGAGCGGTAATATATTGATTGGAATAGACAAGACTTCAATAGTCCTGTTTTTGCTTCTTATAACAATGGGATGGTTAAATATTTATGCTGCAGTATATAATGAAGAACATAAAGAGATTCTGGATTTTTCACAGCGTTATGGGAAACAGTTTATATGGATAGTTGCGGCACTTATAATTGCGGTTTTTGTTGTGATAATCGACAACAGATTCTATTTCTTTTTTTCATGGTTCATTTATGCAGCGCTTATGTTGATGCTGATTATGGTTCTTGTAATTGGTAAAGTAACATATGGTGCAAAGTCGTGGTTTGAATTGGGTGGATTAGGTTTGCAACCTTCTGAGTTTGCCAAGTTTGCAACTGCCCTGGCCCTTTCGGCATATCTGAATACAAAAAGGCAGGAACTCACAAAATTAAATGTGATTGTTCCGGCAGCGGCAATAATTCTTTTACCAGCCATTCTGATCGCATTGCAACCTGATATGGGGTCAGCTATAGTCTTTATATCGTTATTTATTGTTCTGTTCAGGGAAGGAATGAGTCCGTATGTTTTTGTTTCAGGGTTGCTCGTTGTCATTCTTTTCTTCCTGACTCTGCTTTTAAATAACCTACGGCTTACAATAGGCTTAATATCCATTGCAATGATTCTTGTGTGGTTTGCTACCCGGAAGTGGAAATTATTCCTCATTGCCACAACAGTCTTCCTTTTTATTAGCGGGATCTTATTCCTTCTGGGTTATTATATATTGACCGGCCTGGACAATGAGATGATTCTGTTTTTATCAGTAATTATTTCAGGGGTAGTTTATGCTTTTTATATTTATAATAAGAGAGCTACGCCTTTACTTATTATCTATTTGTTTCTTGTAGGAAGCATATTGTTTGTTAATTCAGTCGATTATGCTTTTAATAATTTAATTCCTGCCCATCAGAAAGTAAGAGTAGATATTGTTTTAGGATTAAAATCAGATGATCGTGGAACCGGATATAATGTTAACCAGTCAATCATTTCAATAGGTTCCGGAGGCTTTGCAGGGAAAGGTTATTTGCAAGGCACTCAGACAAAGTTTAAATTTGTCCCGAAGCAAAGTTCTGATTTTATTTTCTGTACAGTAGGTGAGGAATGGGGTTTCCTTGGATCTTTTGTAGTGATAGGAATATATCTTGGACTTCTTTTACGCTTAATCTTCCTTGCTGAACGACAGCGATCGGATTTTTCACGGATTTATGGATATGGCGTTGCCTCAATATTGTTTATTCATGTTTTTATTAATATTGGTATGGCTGTTGGCATTATACCGGTAATTGGGATTCCGTTACCTTTCCTGAGTTATGGAGGCAGTTCATTGTGGGGGTTCACAATCCTGTTGTTTGTTTTTCTGAGGCTCGATGCCAGCCGTACAGAGTACCTGGTATGATCAGAAAGGGATGGTAATCCGGTGCGAGATCTCTATTCCAAAATCCTTTTCGACATAATCAATAAGTTGCGGGAAGAATTCCATGAAGTCATCCTGGAGAGAATAGTAATTCTTTTTCAAAGCATGCATCGCAAATCTTGTTTCGTTAGGAAGAGTTGAACGGTTACTTAATGTATTCAATACATGACGAATACCGTTCATGGTCTGATATGATTCAATCCAGTTGTTTATAATGAAGAAAGGCATCATTTCCCTGACATTTTCCGGCATAATTTCATAATTATTTACCAGAGCCCTGTAGAAATTATAAGTGACACTTTCTAAGGGTCTTCTTGAAAAAAAGTCCCATTCCTTACAGAGAAAGTGATCGTACAGAATATCAGTGATAACACCGGAATACTTATGATATTTCCTTGTAAAAAATATTTTACTCCGGTGAACGACCGGATGGCTGTCAGTAAATCCGTCAATATGGCGGTGAAGGATTATTCCTTTACGTATCTGTTCAGGATATTTCAGGTAATCGCGTCCTTTCACATAATCACCAATGTAATTACCAATGATAATTTTATCAGAATCGCCTGAAAGATATATGTGAGCAAGCACGTTCATAACCTGATATAATAGTACAAAGAATTTGCCATATACCTTAACTAATCGAAAACATTTTCTTTAACATGTTTTCATGTTGTGTGAAAAACAATACTAACCGACTATAAATCATATAATTAAAGTACTTTTTGGCCATTCTAAAAAATACAATGAATTGCTCGGAATTTCGGTATGCAAATTATACATTTGTTGTTTAATTTTAAAATGAAAAATCATTCTGAACGAAATTAATTTCAAATAATACAAGGAGGATTTATGACGAAGAAAAATGTCATCATTATTGGTGCTGCAGGTCGTGATTTCCATAACTTTAATACCTGCTACAGGGATAACGACTCTTATAACGTTGTTGCATTTACCGCGGCTCAGATTCCTGATATTGCCGGTAGAAAATATCCTAAAGAGCTCGCTGGCAAATTGTACCCCGATGGGATCCCTATTTTCCCCGAATCCGATCTTCCGGGACTAATTAAAGAATTTAAAGTTAATGATTGTGTCTTTTCATACAGTGATGTTCCCTATCAGAGAGTAATGTCGGTAAGTGCAATAGTTAATGCTGCAGGGGCAAACTTTGTTCTGCTCGGCCCTGCAGATACTATGGTAAAAAGCACAAAACCTGTTATTGCAGTTGGAGCTGTCAGAACAGGTTGTGGAAAAAGCCAGACCTCAAGAAGGATCATAGAACTACTTATGGAAAAAGGTCTGAAAGTGGTTGCAATACGTCACCCGATGCCTTATGGTGACCTTAATGAACAGAAGGTTCAGCGTTTTGCTGTAGTTAAAGACCTTGAAAAGCATAAATGTACAGTGGAGGAGATGGAAGAATACGAACCTCATGTTGTCAGAGGAAATGTTATTTATGCGGGTGTTGATTATGAAGCAATTCTGAGGGCAGCTGAAAAGGACCCTTCAGGTTGTGATGTAATTCTATGGGACGGAGGAAATAATGATTTCCCATTCTATAAACCTGATCTTATGATTACAGTTGCCGACCCACACCGTGCCGGTCATGAACTTAAGTATTACCCCGGTGAAGTCACCCTTCGAATTGCCGATGTTGTTGTAATAAATAAGATGGATAGCGCTGCACCCGAGGCTATTCAGATCGTACGGGAGAGTATTGAAAAGGTTAACCCTAATGCAATAGTTATTGATGGGGCGTCGCCAATAAAAGTTGATGATGCATCATTAATAAGAGGTAAGAGAGTTCTGGTTGTTGAAGATGGTCCAACCCTTACACATGGTGAAATGAAACTAGGTGCCGGAGTGGTAGCTGCCCGTAAATTCGGAGCTGCTGAACTGGTTGACCCCCGGCCATTTACAGTCGGAAGGTTGAGTGATACGTTCAAACAATATCCAAATATCGGAACCCTGCTGCCAGCCATGGGATATGGAAAACAGCAGCTTAAAGATCTTGAAACAACCATCAATAATACCGATTGCGATAGTGTCATAATTGCCACTCCAATTGATCTGAACAGGATTATCAGGATAAAGAAACCGAATACCAGGGTTTATTACGATCTCCAGGAAATTGGCGATCCTAATCTTTCACAGGTCATTAATGATTTTGTTAAGAAGCATAAGCTGAAATAGCAGACTTTGACCCGGCTAATTAACCAACAAAAATAGAAGGAGGGCATGCCCTCCTTCTATATTCAAAAAGAACCCTGTTTTACAATCTTTTTGTACTTGTCAACCCTTGAGTCTTTAATTACCCCTCTCCAGTTCAGCCCATAACCGAAATCATAGGTATTTCCTTCCGAATCAATGTAACATGTCATATCGAAAGGCACATCTTCTTTTTGTATCTCCACTGCTTTCATATCAAGTGGCATTTGCATAGGAAGCAGACCTGACGGCTCAGCAGTACCAGAAATAATGTCAAGAATAGCCTGATCCTGTACATCAAATGTAACAAGAATTGAACTTGCTTCTTTTTCGAATTCACTGAATACCATAGGTTTCGACATCGCGATTGATACAATAACAGGTTTGTCTTTCATAACCTTCTTAGTATCCAGTACCATTTTAAGATCAGTTGCATTTGTGGCAGTAATTGATTTGCCTTTGTAAGTTCTGTTTGTGAACTTCTCGAGGGGATCTCCTCCTGCAAGACTCGGGTCACGTGCTTCAGTAGCTTTATAAAATCCGTATTGAAGACTAATTGGTACATAACCGTTTCCACCTTTTTTAACATCAGCCGGATCATAGCCGCTACCTGAATTCGGACTTCTGACTACAACAAGGGCAAAATCAGCTTCTGAAGGATTATCAGTCACCTTGAAATATTTCTTTACCAAATTAATATTAATAGGATAATCAAATGATTCGGGTGTCGGACCACCAAAGAAATCTCTTCCGGCAGCTGTCACTCTTTTAGGAATGTAGACTGTTTTTTGTTTCTCAACAGGAAGCGTCTTATTCTTATTTTTCAGCATCACGATTGATTTCACCTGAGCTTCATATCCTGACTTCATGAAGCCCTCATTTCCAACAATCATTTTGGTTTCGTCCACATTAAGGTAAGGATTCTCAAAAAGGCCTACCCTGAAAATATTCTTCAGAAGACGCACAGCTGATTGCTCCATCCGGGCTCTCATGAACTCGTTGCCATGTTCTTTAACTCCCATCTGGTAAGCTTCAATTACAGGACCTGCATCATTATTCCCGCCGAACTGGTCAACCCCTGCCATTATTATCTTATAATGTCTTTCTGCAACACTCAGGGTTTCGGCGCCCCAGCAGGTTGTTCCAAATCCGTCGACTGCCTTTTCATCATTGGTAACACCCCAGTCTGTACAAACGACACCCTCAAAGCCATACTTGCCTCTTAATAAGTCATTTATAAGATATTTGTTATATGCGTTTCCAACATTTTCCTGGTTTTTTGTATCTGCGCCATAGGAGATTGTATAATATGGCATTACTGCTGACGCCATTTTAGTTTCACCTTCCAGTTTAAGAGCTCCTTCGGTAAATGCAATCAGGTGGTCAGAAAGGTTATTTCCGGGATATACTGCATATTTTCCAAAAGAAAAGTGAGCATCACGTCCACCCTCTTCAGGTCCGCCACCGGGCCAATGCTTGATCATTGTATTTACACTGGTGTAACCCCATCCGCCGGCAATAACTTTGTCATTAAGTGAGGTCTGAAAACCATCAACATACGCTCTTGCCATATCAGCGGAAAGTTGGGGACTTTCACCGAAAGTTCCATTAACTCTTGCCCAACGGGGTTCTGTGGCAATATCAATCTGAGGCGATAATGCCGTGGAAATTCCCAATGCACGATATTCTTTGGCAGCAATCTGACCGAATCCTTTTACTACAGCAGGATCGAATGTGGCTGCCATTCCAAGTGAACCAGGCCACATTGAAATCTGTCCGGCTGATCCAACATTATATTCTACATCAGAAAGAGACCGGTGTCTTGGGTCGGAACTATTATTAGCAGGAATACCTACCGCCGTTCCTTCACACAACGCTTGTACCTTATTATTCCATATAGCTGCTACCTCAGCACTTGCGACGGAAGTAATCAATACATGACGAAGGTTATCTTTAGTCAGAAATTTTATTTGCTGATCGCTGAGGTCGTAAGGTTTTGCTCCGCTTTCTTTAAAAGGTTTTCCATTATAAGTACTTGCACCAAAACGTGTACTTCCTGAAGGAATTGCCTGATGTGCACTGTAGAGCATAAGCCCTGCAATCTGATCTATACTCATTTTGGAGGCCAGATCTTTAGCACGTTCGTCAGCACTGTAACGCCAATCTTCATATATATCGAGTTTCCCATTGCGGTTCAGATCCTTAAAGGCAAGGCCCTTATCCGTTAGTAATTTAATTCCCGACGCAGAATCATATCCAAGCGTTTGTCCGTCTTTATTGGTGACAATCCTGAGAGATCCAATGTGAGTCTCACTCCAGTTTTTGCAACTGCCCAATAACAGGGAGCCTGTCAGTACTACAATTAAATAGAAGTGAATGTTAAGTTTTTTCATACCGGTTAGTATTGAGGTTATTTATAGGGTTTTATCTTATTTTCCCGCTGATCACGCAGATTTTCGCTGAATTTTCAATGGGGGAAAGTATCATTATAATCTTTCTTTCAGTTTTTTACCGGCCTCTTCGAACCCTGGTTTATTGAGAAGCGCAAACATATTTTTTTTGTATGCTTCAACACCGGGCTGATCAAAAGGATTGACATCAAGGATATATCCGCTTATCGCGGAAGCCATTTCGAAAAAGTACATTAATTGTCCAATGTAATATTCATTCAGCGTTGGAATATTTATAGTAATGATAGGGACATTACCGTCATTATGAGCTATTGTAGTTCCTATTTCAGCGTTATGATTTACTTCTGATAGTCGTTTGCCTGCAAGATAGTTAAGTTCATCGGAGTCATCTTTTTCCATAGGAATGGTTAATTTTTTTCCCGGACTTTTGACTGAGATCATTGTTTCAAAAAGGATTCTCTGTCCATCCTGAATATACTGACCCATTGAGTGGAGGTCGGTTGTCATGTCGACTGAAGCAGGGAAAATTCCTTTTCCGTCCTTTCCTTCACTCTCACCAAATAATTGCTTCCACCATTCTGACATAAAATGCAGCCTGGGAGTAAAGCCTGCCATTATCTCAATTGATCTGCCTCCCTGGAGAATGAGATTTCTTGCAGCAGCATACAAAAGGGAGGGATTTGAGGTGGCATTTTTATTTCTTCGTGTCAGATCCTCCATCGATTTAGCTCCTTTTACCAGCATTTTTATATCAAGGCCGCTTAGAGCAACAGGAAGAAGTCCCACCGGGGTGAGTACAGAGTAACGGCCCCCAATATTGTCAGGAATTATAAAAGTTTCATAGCCATTCGTCTCAGCCAGTGACCTCAGAGCGCCTTTTTTTGCATCGGTAATGGCAATGATTCTTTCAGCGGCAGCAAGCTTTCCGACTTTTTTCTCGAGATGATCCCTCAGGATTCTGAACGCGATAGCAGGTTCAGTTGTAGTGCCTGATTTGGATATTACTACAATTGAATAGTTTCTTCCATCAAGAATTTCGATCAGATCCGATAGATAATCTTCACAGATATTCTGTCCGGCAAAAATCACATCATGATGTTTGGTTTTAAGAAGAGGGGAGAACGTATGAGAAAGAGCTTCGATAACAGCTCTTGCTCCGAGGTAGGAACCTCCAATTCCTATTACTACTGTGGTATCTGAAACCGACCTGAGGTGCTTAGCTGTTTTTTCTATTTTTTCAAGTTGTGGAAGAATATCATCAGGAAGTGAGAGCCAGCCCAGAAAATCATTTCCCGGACCGGATCCGCTATTCAGTGAGTCGAGATGTCTGGAAGATAGCTGTGCATAGGCACCTATTTCTTCAAAGGAGATGAATTTGCCGGTATTTTTCAGATTTATACTTATATTTTCCATCATATTTATTATGTAATGTTCTTCAGATTCAATATTCTAAAATTTTCAGTAACAGGATTACAAAGTTAATAAAAAAGCCATCGGGAATAAACCGATGGCTTTTATAAATGTGAGATATATAATAGAATAGAATTTATCTTCTGTGAATACCACCTGCGCTTGAAGCATGAGCATCGATATACTTAGGATCACCCCTGTAATTAATATCTCCTGCGCTTGAAGCTCTTGCAGTAATTCTTTCAGACACATTTATGTCGGCATCACCGGCACTTGATACGGAAATATCGGCTTCTCTTACCTTAAGCTCGAAAGCGTTCAGATCGCCCGCACTGCTCAGGTTAGCATCTAAAGTTTCTGCTTCGCCGGTTAGTGTCATGTCACCTGAACTGCTGATATCCAGCTTTATATTTTTAGCCGTAACTTCGAGTTTTATATCCCCTGCACTGCTGGCCGATAACTCAAGCCTGTCAGCTCTGATGGGTGTCTCACCTATTACGTCACCGGCGCTTGATGTCCTTACCGAATTTATTTCTTTCATTGTTACATAAACTCTTTTCCGTTCTGCATCACGTATATTGGCATCGGTATATACGTTAAGCACTCCGTTCCTTACTTCAGTAATGATATATTCCTGAAGATTCTCGTCAGCTTCAACAGTTATTGATTCAGCGCTACCTTGTTTAAGATATACGTCTATTCCGGAGCTTGCTTTTATACCGGTGAAAGATTCAGCATGCCTCTCATTTGTAACCACATGTCGGTTACCGCGGACTGTTTGCCTGAATTGTGCATGAGTGCATGAAGTAGCACAAAGGATAGCGATAGCAACGGTTACGATTTTAAGACTTTTCATTTTTTCCTTTATTAATGGTTTGTACATATCTCTGATCAAAAGACAGGTAGAATATTGAATTGTTGCATTTATATTATATTATTATTTTTTTCAGCTTACAGACGCTGAAGGTGACAAATCCCAATATTAAGGCTATCTCTAATGCCACTTGAAGATTTTGAGTCCGGCTGTAAAAAACAAGGCTCCGGTAGCTGTAAGAATTAATATTGGAAGAACAACATCGGAAATTCCTGCTCCCTCATTGAAAATGCTTCTTATTCCATCTGTCATCATAGCCAGAGGTATGTTTTTAATTACTCCGATACTCCATTCGGGAAAATTCTGATAACTGAAAAATATCCCTGATAAAACCATCATTGGCATAACAACAACGTTAATAAGTCCATTTCCAACTTCGGTATTTGATGTATGTGAAGAAGCAAAAACAGCAATGCCGGCAAAGGCAATATTACCGGCGAGATATACCAATATCAGAGCAGTAATATCACCCTGGATGCTCAACTTAAAGGCAAATAGTGAAAAAATCAATAGTACCACCGATTCAATCATATTCATGGCAATCCTTACAGTAATAAGTGCAATAAGGAAATGCGACTTTTTCATAGGTGTTGCCACTAGTCGTCTTAATAATTTTTTTGACCTCTTTTCAATTATCCCATAACTGATACCCCACATGCACGACATCATAACGCCCATTGTAATCAGACCCGGAACAAGAAAATCAATGTAACGGGTCCCTTTTACAGTCAGCGGTTTTATCTCTGAATTACCTTTTACTTCAAGTACTTCACCGCTGCCTACAATACTGCGGAGTTTAAGATATGTAAGTTCAGCATCTGAATTCATCGGGTCGAAATGATATTCCACAGAGTCCTTAAAACCAGCAAGAAGTACATTAATAGTACCCCGTTTCAGTAATTTCATGGCTTCATCCCATTTCATATTATAAAACAGGAATATTGAATTACCAAGTCTCTCGTCTTTAATTACATATTTCCAATGCCAGTCTTCTTTTCCCCCTGCAGGTTTCTTTTCACATTTATTCTGAAGAAACCCGGTAATTATTGTGTTCTCCGATATTGTTCCTGCGATTTCGGAGTTATTGATTATAGCTACCTTGCGAATCACATCAGCTTTTTTTGTAAAAGCAAGACCCAGTCCAAGCGACATCAGAATTGGGAATAGAATTCCCCAGAAAAGCACACCCGGTTCACGGATAATTTCCCTGAAGAGCGCAACTACAAGCTGCCAGAGCTGATTTATTTTGAACCAGTTACCCATCAATCTTCCTTCCGGTTAATGAAACAAACAGATCATCCAGTGTTTTTCGGCGACACTCCATGTGCTTCAAAGTGATATTTCTCGATTTCATGAATGCCATGAATGCAGGAAGCTCTGTTTCAAAGTCGGAAAGAGTGACAAATCCTTTTTCCCCTGATTCTCCGGGACGTATATTGAATGGCGAACCCGATCCGTTCATCTCAGCATAAACAAAATTGCTCTCCGCGGTGAATTCCACTACTTTTTCATTTGTCTCTTCTTCAAGAAGCTGCTGTAATGTACCTTCTTTTAAAATTACTCCATTATCCATTATCACTATATAGTCGCATAGATTTTCTGCTTCCTCCATATAATGTGTTGTCAGGATCATCGAAGTTTCAGATTTCTGTTTAAGCCCCCGGAGAATATCCCAGATCTCCCTTCTTGCATTCGGATCGAGGCCCGTTGTAGGTTCATCAAGAAGCAGAATTGTAGGACTATTAATCAATGCAATCCCGATAGCAAGACGTTGTCTTTGTCCACCTGAAAGATTAACAACATAAGATTTTCTCTTTTCCTCAAGACCGACTTGCTCAATAATTAAATTTACCCTGTCCATGCCCAGATTAAAAAAAGAAGCAAAAAGCTTTAAGGTCTCTGATACCCTTAGTTTATCAATAAACCTTGTTTCCTGGAGTGAGAGACCTATAATGCGGTGAAGTTCATCTTCACTTCCCTTCCACCTTTTCCCCATAATTGTTATCTCACCCTTATCAGGCTTCTGGATCCCTTCTATCATTTCAACAAGTGTAGTTTTCCCCGCACCGTTGGGGCCAAGCAATGCAACGAACTGACCTTTTGGAATTTTAAGATCAATCCCTTTTACTGCCTGAACAGTTTTGAATGATTTCCAGACACTTTTTACTTCTATGACATAATTTCCTGTCATTTTTGTTCAATCTTACTCCTGATTTAACATAAAACACCCCGATTTGTTAAAACAAATCAGCCTTTTGACAGGGCTATTAAAAGATGAAAGTTATTTTGTACCGAATATCCTGTCACCGGCATCTCCCAATCCCGGAACAATATATCCGTGTTCATTTAGTTTTTCATCGAGCCCGGCAAGGTAAATCTGAACATCAGGATGATCTTTCTTTATTCGTTCCACACCTTCCGGAGCACCAACAATACAGACTAATTTTATGGTTTTTGCTCCATGTTCTTTAAGCACCCTGATAGCATCAGTCGAGCTGCCTCCTGTAGCAAGCATCGGGTCGAGAACCATAACAACTGCATCAGGAAGATTATCAGGGAATTTAGAGTAATAGATCATTGGCTTAAGTGTTACATGATCGCGATACATCCCGATATGACCTATCCTTGCAGTGGGTATAAGGTTTGAAATACCATCGACCATCCCGAGTCCGGCCCTTAGAACCGGAACAAGAACAACATCCATTGCAAGTTCCTGGGTGTTACAGATTCCCAGGGGTGTTTCAATTGTGATATTTTTTACCGGAAGGTCGCGTGTTATTTCGTAAGCCATAAGCCCGGCGATCTCGTCAAGTGTTTCGCGAAAATCTTTCGTATCAGTGTCTTTGCGACGCAAGAGAGCCAATTTGTGTGTCAGCAGAGGATGTTTAAGTATATTTAGCATCAGCCTTGTAATTATAAAGATATTACTTCATTTCCTTTTCCACATGGGTAATGTTCCAACCCTCAATAGCCAGTACTGGAACTTCCCCGGTTAAATCTTCGGTATTAAATTCAACATTTACCTTTATTTTTTCCTTTGGAAGAAGAGAAAAATAATTATCTCCCCAGAAAACCGGCAATACCAGATCCTTTGAATCGCGTTTAATTATTTTTGGATTTACGAAGAAAGCAAGTGAAGCAGAAGGGTTTTCAATTTCAATTGTGGAAGAGCATTTCCCGTTTTTAGTCTGTATAGGAGAAAAGGTGTATTTTAATGTAACCTCAGGCAGTTTACTTAAAGATGTAAAATCTGCTTTTTCATCACCTTTTGCAGAAAGCCAGTAGAAATTTGAAGATATCAGCTTTCCATTGGCATCAGTTAACCTGAGCTGCAGGAAATAAACATCACCCAAATCCTTTGGCCAATCCTGAAGTATGACCTTTTTGCTTTCATCGGCTTTTATATCGACTGGAACTTCTTTTGAATATTTTTCCTCCATCGTGAAATTGTACAGTTTAGCGGTAGCCTTCAAACCGTTGTAGTCATTATAAAAACCATTAACCACACGGATGGAACTATCGTCATAAGAATATTGTATGTGCAGAGCTTCACAGGCCTTTCTGGTTCCATAAAATGAGCCATTAGGTGCAAAGAAATAATCATACAGTTGCCAGTACAATGAAGGCCAGGCAGAGTTATACATCCAGTATATTATACCACTGGAACGATATTTATTACCGGCAAAGGCTTCAAACATAGCTCTTGTTGCCTCATATTGAAGAACTTGTGATTTCATACTGTATTCAACAACTCCTTTAGGTTTTCCGTACCTGGATTCCAGAGCGGTTCTTGCTTCCGGGTAAAAAGCCTTGTGTAACCTTATATTCCATGAGTTACTTATAGGCCATAACTCATTTTCAGGCATCATTTTACGCATGGTCTCCATTGGTGGTATTTGCTCACCGCCCGGACCAGCTTCAGTATTGAACTCAAGTTTTCCATACCAGTAGGCAGGTGGGCGATATGCATAAACTTTTGGATATGGTCCCATATAAAGACCTGTAAACCCGGCAATAGCGCTCGAATCCCTTGTTGCTGATGATTGATAGGGTCTTGTCCCGTCATATTCGTTAAGAACGTTTATGTATTTTTTTTCAACATTTGCAGGAGGAAAGTTGTCACTTCCGTATAGCCAGTCAAAAACAGAAGGCTGATTTCTGAGGTGTATAATCTGGTCCTTCCAGCTCACTTCAGCAATATCGGTAACGTGGGGTGTCCATGTTTTCCATTTTTCCCATGAACTGCAGCAGCACCAGCCAACCATAAGCATTATACCTTCTTCATCACATTTTTCAAAAAGATAATCAGATCCACGCGGAGCTTCCATACGTAAAGCATTTAATCCCATGTGTTTAGCATATAATATATCAGTGTCAACCCTTTTTTCAGAAGGGCGAAGCATCATGTCCTCTACGTATCCGCCACCCCTGATAACTATGTTTTTACCGTTTATCTGAAAAACCCTTGTAAGATTTTTATCAAATTTGTTCATCCACGTTGTGATTTCCCGGATACCAAACCGTGTGTTTACCAGGTCTGAGATTGTCCCTTTTATTTCGAAAGTCAGAGCCAGGTTGTACAGGTTTTGAGGACCAACTGTATGGGGCCACCATAAACGCGGATCAGTTATTTCAAGTTGTTTGAATTTTTCGGGAGTAAAAATGACTGATTTGGTTTCATTCGGAGCGAGAGTAACTTCCTGAGAGAAACTGATTTTCTCTATTTTACCCTTCAGTGTACCGGTAATCTTATTACCTGTAGGATTTACGACATCAGCTGAAATTGTGAGTTTTGCCAAATTCGTTGAAGGGAGATTAAGCTTTGTAATTATCCTGGTGTTTTCTATAGCTGCCGGGCCTGTTGAATGGACCGAAACATCATACCAGATTCCCATTCCCCTGTCAGGAGGAGTTGGGTTCCAATCTACCCACGTAATAGTGAGGTCGGTACCGGAAGCAGGAAATATTTCAAGAGCAAGACAGTTCTTATCACCGGCCTGTGCAAATTCAGAGATATTCAGATTATATAAACGATAAGCACCCTCTATAGAAGTAGTATCGGCAATAAGATGTCCATTCAGCCATATATTAGCCTTATAGTTTATGCTATGAAATTTAAGCCATGTATTTTTGCCTTTAAAATCAGCAGGTAAATTAAATACAGTTCTGTACCACCAGGCAACCTTGAACGGGCTATCGGCTGGGATTTCTCCATTTCTGTCCTTTATGTAACCCGGGATGGACTCGATATTTGTACCGAAATATGGATCGGGGTATACTTTATTCTCAACCAGAGTCCCCAAAACCGTTGAGGGAACGGTTGCCGGATACCATTTTTCAGGCTGAAATGCAGAAGTAGAAATCACTTTTCCGTTTTCTTTAATCTCTTTTGAAGACTTAATAGCCCAGTTATCCTTTAAAAGTATTTTTTCGTCGTGTTTTATCTGGCTCATAGCTGAAACTGATGATAAGCCCAGAGCTACTATGATACTTAGCAGATTATTTGTTTTCATATCGTTCTGAATTGATTTTTATTTTACAAAATTACAATAATAAAAAGGCAACCTGTATTGCTGATTAGTGAGATTGTATCATATAAAATTACCAATAAAGAATTAATTAATTGTCCCGTCGGTTGAATATTTTTATTTAATATCTTAGCAATTAATAAAGGTATAAACTGATAGTAATTTTTTTGACAGATGAGTGAAAACAAAACAGCATCTATTTCGGGTCCCGGCCTGAAACGAGTTCTCCGGCTTCCGGCCCTGGTATTATATGGTATCATACTTATACAGCCCACAGCCCCCATGCCGCTGTTTGGAGCTGCCGCGAGTTTGGCCCGCGGACATGTGGTAACAACTATTCTTATCGGTATGGTAGCAATGCTGTTCACTGCAATAAGTTATGGCCGAATGGCAAATGTATATCCCAATGCCGGTTCGGCTTATACCTATGTCAGCCGTGAAATTCATCCCTCTCTCGGATATTTTATAGGCTGGGGAATGATATTCGATTACGTCATGAACCCGATCATATGTGTTATCTGGGCGAGCAAGGCATCGATGAACTTTATCCCCGAAATACCTTTTGCAGTATACGCCATAGCATATACCATTCTTTTCACAGTGATGAATCTTCGCGGTATTGAGGCAAGTTCGCGCACAAACACATTAATTGCTACAGGACTTGGAGTTGTGATTGTACTTTTTCTTGGGGCAGCTATACGTTATCTATGGTTACAACCACATCTCGGAACAGCCGAATGGACAAGACCATTCTACGATCCGAAAACTTTCTCGTTTTCCTCAGTTTCAGCCGGAGCCTCGCTTGCAGTACTAACCTATATTGGCTTCGATGGAATATCAACCTTATCTGAAGAAGTCCATAATCCACGCCGCAATATACTCAGGGCTTCAGTTCTGGTCTGTCTTATCACTGGAATACTAGCTTCTGTTCAGGTCTATTTTGCGCAGATGGTTTGGCCTTCCACAACTTTCCCCGACCAGGATACCGCCTTTTGCTATGTAGCTGGAAAAGCAGGAGGACAGTGGCTATTCTATACTATCAACATTGCTTTGCTTGTAGCTACAATAGGATCAGGTGCCGGTGCACAATTAGGTGCCGGTCGTCTTCTGTATGGCATGGGACGTGACAACGCTATTCCCAAAAAATTCTTTTCAAAAATTAATCCACGAACACATGTACCCAGTAACAATATAATTCTTGTTGGAGTTCTTGTTCTTTTGGGAGCATTTCTTCTGACATATCCGATTGGCGCCCAATTACTTAATTTTGGAGCTCTTATTGCATTTATGGGCGTTAACGCCTCATCATTTGTTCACTATTTTCTTCATGGCGACCGGAAAAAAGCAGGCTATTTTCTGGTACCGGTTCTGGGGTTTGCTGTCTGTTTTTATTTATGGATGAGTCTTGGTTATAAAGCAAAAATTACCGGTATATGCTGGATTACAATGGGAGTGCTATATGGTGCGTACCGAACCTCATGGTTCCGTAAACCCTTACAGTTTGCCCGTATTGAAAGTGACGAAGACTCTTTGAAATAGTACTTTAAGATCTTAACACTTTATGGAATTGCAATGGGAAAATTAATTTTCAACCTGCTTTTTCTATTATCTTTATCTTTTCTGTCAGTTTCTGGTCAGAAAGACGCTTCATCTAAAAAACATCTGAAAGAAGATATTCTGAAGAAAAGTTTTAGTCTCTTTGACAATGATAAGTTACTGGAAGTTACACTCAGTTTTGACCTCTCAAGCTATGTTAAGAAAAAGTTTAAAATCTGAGGTTCTTCAGATTAATTTACTTGTGCATCCTTATAGAAAATTTCAATTTCAGCGATTTTCTAGTTTTAGGGTTAAAATTTCTTACAGGTATTTTGTAAATAGTACATAATATTACCTCCGCCTAACTGGTCAAAGAACTGATCAAGATATCTAGTCATATCCTTTTTTTCCCTCTGCTTTAAATATGGGAAATCATTTATTATTCTGTAAAATGCCTCCTTGTTTTTCGAAAAGATAATAAGGTCTTTCTGAAATACCTCTTTTCTCCGGCATACACCCAAAAAAATGCGTTCGCGTACAGTTTGTGTTCCAATGTTTTCAGCAGGGATTGCATAATCGGGATTTACAAGTCCTGTCCAGTCAAAATCAAAAGGAACAGCTATTCCAAGATCAACTGTGTCAGGTAACTGCGATTTAAACACTCTGACATTATGCTGACCCGGTACTGCCCAATCATAATTTCCTATCATATAGTTAAATATGGCAAGTCTGTCCATAATCATGGGGATGATGTTCTTTTGGGTAATTTTACGGTTACTAACCTGAATAGTTTTAGTTCTGTCAGCCAGCAATTCTATTGGTTCAATGAAAAATCCACTCTGTTTTATTGACTTTCTTTTTCTCCCGGTATCGGTATAGTTAATATTGACCATTCGCACTCTGAAGCTGGTATCTGTGAGTACATTGAATAGCTTATATACCAGGTACTCTCTCAAAACATAATTTTCATTTTCTATTCCTGCTCTGCATTCAGGAACTAACTTTATTTTAGTAATCCTGTTCAGATCGGTAAATCCGAAACCGGCGTTTTTTAAGTTCAGTTCTATGGGAGCAAACGTGCAGTATTGATTGCGGAATACTCCACGTGTCCTTAACTTTATTTTTTTTGTTATAGAATCTGATTTGCTTAGATGGATTGTCATCTGGGCATTAAGGTAATCTTCCTTTGACTTGGTTCTGAAATATGTAGTAAGGTCGAACTGTAACGATATCTCAAGAGGCTTATCATCTTCAAAAAGTCTTAAACTTTTGTTTAAGGTATCGGTAATTGCAGAATTTGGCCTGGAGTTAATATTCTGGCCAAAAACCGGTGATATGAGAAATGCGATCAGCCAACAAAGAAAAATTTTCTTTTTTTTCATCTCCAATCAACTGCTTCCGAAAAGGACCATTAAAATCACGATGTCTGTTTAAAATTCTTAATAGTAAATTTATGATTTTTTATGACTTAGAATTATATTTATTTAAAAATTGATAATTATTATATGTTTGGAATACTGAATTAAGGTTGATATATCCGGGGTAAAATTAAATGTAATAAATGTTCTTGAACGGATATTTAAATCCTGATCCCGATAACAAGAATATCATCTGTCTGATCTTCATTATTTTCTTCCCTCCACTGTTCGATCTCTTCATATAGTTTATCACTTTGTTCAGGCATTGAAAATTCCTGAATACTCATTAAGAATGACTTAAACCTGTTAGATTGGTATTTCTTATGATTCTTCCCGCCACAAAATCCGAAACTCAGATCCGGTTATTTCAACCATTTTTCAACAGCTTCCGGACTTAATCCGCTGATACCCAGTTTATTTTTCTTGTTATATCCATTAAGATCATTTGCAAGCTTACCTGTCTTTTCAATTTCTTTCAGTTTTGTTATGGTGGTAAACCCCAGCTTTTTTAAAGGATCAATCCACTCTTCCGGAATCCCAAGTACCAGGTATTCTTCCTTTTGACTTTCAACTTTTGACTTCTGACTTTCGGGTTTCATCTGTGGAAACAGGAGTACATCCTGAATGGATGGCTGATTTGTAAGCATCATTGTTAACCTGTCGATTCCGATACCCATACCTGAGGTAGGGGGCATGCCATATTCCAGAGCTCTGATAAAATCCATATCGATGAACATAGCTTCATCATCTCCCTTCTCGGATAATCTGAGCTGATCCTGGAATCTTTCCATCTGGTCAATCGGATCATTCAACTCAGAATAGGCATTTGCAATCTCCTTTCCATTAATCATAAGTTCAAACCGTTCGGTTACTCCTGGTTTGCTTCTGTGCATTTTTGTCAGAGGCGATGTTTCTGTGGGATAATCAATTATGAAGGTTGGCTGGATATAATTATGTTCGCATTTTGCACCGAAGAGTTCATCTATGAGCTTACCTTTTCCCATGGATGGCGTATTTGGAACACCAAGTTTATCACAAACAAACCTTAGTCCGGCTTCATCCATTCCTGAAATATCGATACCTGTATTTTCTTTAATAGCATCGGTCATACTGATCCTTTTGAAAGGAGGATTCAGATTAATAATATTTTCACCAAATATAACTTCAGTCTTGCCATGCAGATCGAGTGATGCTTTCTTTACAATCTCCTCAGTAAAGGTCATCATCCAGTTGTAATCTTTATAAGCGATATAGATCTCCATTACCGTGAACTCAGGATTATGTGTACGGTCCATTCCTTCATTGCGGAAATCTTTCGCAAATTCATAAACTCCCTCAAAACCACCAACAATGAGTCGTTTCAGATAAAGCTCATTTGCCACCCTCAGATAAAGGGACATATCCAGTGAATTATGATGGGTAATAAATGGTCGGGCCGCAGCCCCGCCGGGAATGGGTTGGAGAATTGGGGTTTCGACTTCAAGATAACCGCGTGAATTGAAAAGTTCACGCATCGACTGGATTATCTGTGACCTCTTTCTGAACACATCGCGAACATGAGGGTTAACAATCAGATCGACATAGCGCTGACGGTAACGCATCTCAGGATCAGTTACCGCATCAAACAAAACTCCATCTTTCTCTTTCACAACCGGAAGTGGTCGAATCGACTTGCACAAAACAGTAAATTCATCGACATGAACTGTTATCTCACCCATTTGGGTAACAAAAATATGACCTTTTACACCAATAATATCACCAATATCCAATAGACGTTTAAATACAATGTTATACATCGTTTTATCTTCTCCGGGGCAAAGATCGTCGCGCCTTACATATATCTGAATCCTGCCCGAAGAATCCATTAATTCTGCAAATGAGGCGTTACCCATTATACGTCGGCTCATTATGCGCCCTGCAAGACAAACTTCAGGATAGTTGTTTTTTTCAGCCGAATAATTATCCAGTATATCCTGCGCAAATACATTGGTTTTATATTCAGCAGCAGGATAGGGATTTATGCCAAGTTTTCTGAGTTCGTCCAGGGACTCCCTTCTTATCTGCTCCTGTTCACTTAAATTCATGTTGCCCATTTGGTTTGAAAATTTGTGCAAAGATAGAAAAATTCAGGTTTTTGTTAACGAAAGATTATCAGCCTTTGATTGCTTTTAACTCAGCTTCAAACTTTTCACGAATCAGCCTGGTAACCGGTCCGGGTAATCCATTGCCGAGTGAGTTTCCTCCAAGTTCAATTACCGGGGTAATTTCTGATGATGTATTTGTTATAAAGGCTTCCTGGATAAACCTGATCCTGTTTTCCTGCACAGCTTCTTCCCTGATTTTGATTCCGGAATCCTGGGCAATCCTTAAAATATTCTTTCGTGTAATTCCTGAAAGTACAAAATTTGATTCAGGATGAGTAAAAAGAGTACCATCAATTACGAAGAAAATATTTGAATGCGATCCTTCAGTGATTAATCCATTACGGACAAAAATACATTCATTCAGGCCATTTTCCCTGGCTTCCTGATAGCTTATGGTATTGGCAAGAAGAGCTACTGACTTAATGTCGCATCTGCTCCACCTTATATCATCTTTCATCATAACTTTAGTGCCATTCTCTTCTGACTTCCTGTCCGGAACAAATCCCCAGGCATAGGCATACGAAGTAGGGGAAACCTGAGGAGAAGGGAACGAGTGAGTGCGGCAGGCGGCACCTCTTGTTATCTGGAGGTAAACCATAGCTGGCTGTGTTTCGAGTTTATTCAGCTTCAAAAGTTCTGATGCAATTGTTGGAAATTTATCTGTATCATCCCAGTTAATTCTGAGTTCTCTCAGACTTCTTTTCAGCCTTGTTACATGGCTGTTCATGTCATAAAAAAATCCTTCATACCAACGCACAACCTCATAAATACCATCACCAAAAAGAAATCCGCGGTCGTCAGGGCTGATCTTTACCTCTTCTTTTGGAATAAATTTCCCATTGAAATATGCTATTTCCATAAGTGCCTAATTATCTTAATAATATAAATTATCTTCCAGGTTTTTCCCCATATTTAGTTTTATTTTTTTGCCCCCTGGGGAATGGAGGACTAAAATTTCGGTTCAATAATTTCAGTTTTGTAGTCAATTGCCTGTCGTGCTTCTTCCGGAGAACTTGCATTACCGCATGCAGCCTGTACAAAAAGTGAGGCTCCAAGGACAGTTGTCTCTTTCTGGTCAATTATTTTCAGCGGAACACCTGTAAAGTCAGCTCTCATCTGATTCCACAACCGGTTTCTTGATCCTCCTCCCACACAAATAATACTTTCGGTTTCAAATCCACCGGCTATTTCGAGAGCTTTATTGCCATCGCGGAGCCTTTCGGATAACGCTTCCAGAATTGCATGATAGATCTCATCGCGGGTTGTCTTCATCGTAAGACCAAGAATTTGTCCCGCTGGTTTACCATTCAGCGCTTCATTGAATTTCGGAATAACCTTTATCCCATTAGAGCCAGCAGCCACATTTTCAGCCCCTGAAATCATAGCTTCATAAACATCATTCTTAACATCGCTGAAGAAAATATTTTTTGCCCATTCCAGTATTCCTGAAGCGATCCATTGGTTCCCGATATTGAATATACCGGGTCTGGAGTCAAACTCGGTTGTTATTCCCAAATCAAGTTGCTCCTGGCCTGATTTGTAATCTTCTGCCCTTACCATCAGTATTTCCCATGTTCCGGAACTAAGGACGGGTTGATTTTTTTCTGCTCCTGATCCGAAGATAGCAAATTGCGTATCGTGACCTGTGGCAATAACGGGAGTTCCTGCAGGAATGGAAGTTTTTTCCGATGCTGCCGCATTTATCTTACCTGTTATTGTTCCGGCTTCAACCGGAGTCCCCAGCTTCTCAAAAGGGAATCTGATTTTATTTAATATGTCTTCGGAAAACCTTCTCGCGGAAAGGTTTGTAAGCATAGATGTACCTGACATTGTAGTGTCATTTACCATTTCGCCTGTAAGCAGAAAAGAGAAAATTGAAGGCATGAATAAATACCTGTAACTTTTTTCTACAATTTCTGGCTTTTGTTCGTTAAACCAGATCAATTTGTTGATTGTATTAAATGTGAAGGGAAAAACCCCGCACTCTTTGTATAACTCATTTAATGGTAAATACTTACCTATATTAGCCATAATAGCATTAGTCCTTTCGCACTGCCATGATATTACCGGATAAAGCATTTTTCCGGTACTGTCAAACAGGGTGCCATCTACCCCGAAAGTTGTAACAGTGACCCCCGCGATGCGGCCAACATTTATCTTCCCGGCAACCTTTTTAGAAGCCCGGCACATTTTATCCCAGATCTCTTTAACATTCCAAATCCTGTAGGCAGGATAAAGAGGATCAGGCTGAGTACTATTGGTGAATGACTCTGATGCAAGTATCTCTCCTTTACTGTTGATAGCAATAACTCTGACATTTGTTGCCCCACAATCAAAAACTATCACAATATCACCTTTGGACATGAAAGAGAATTAGATATATCAAAAATAAAGATAACAGATCGCCATTACCGATATGGGATTAATTACTATCACAGTCCTTTTATAAATGCTATTGAACTACCAGCAACTATAAGCGCCACAACATATAATGATAAGCCAATTATTATTATTACACCCATATAAACGAAATAGGCTTTGAGAGCTTTAAATGCCTTATGAAGTTCTTCATTGCCAAGAGTTTGCACAGCCTTGGCGGTCAATTTTGAAAACCTGAACAGGTACATTACCGGGAAAAAATAGACTACTGCCAGCACAAGATATATCAGATATACAAGTGGTTCAGGAATTCCGGTACCCGACGTACCTGATTTAAAAGCTGTAAGAAATGTACCCGCTACAATACCAATTATTAAAAGCAATCCGAGAAAAATAAAACCAATGACTGCAATGAACATGGTCCATTTTCTTATGGTATTCAGGTAATTCAGCGTTTTCTCTCCGATTTCAATTTTCCTTGTTTCAAGATTTGCTTCCATATTTATTTGATTGTTACAGGTAATTATTTATACATCGCACCGTAGGTAATACATGCTCGGTAATCCGATCCTTCTTTATCCATTCCGAAAGCGTTCCAGGAACTTGGCCTGAATACTTTCTCAACCGGTACGTTATGCATACAAACCGGTATCCTGAGGATTGATGCAAGGGTAATCAGGTCAGCGCCAATGTGTCCAAAGCTGGAGGCTGAATGGTTTGCGCCCCAGTTAGCCATTACTGAATATACATCTGTAAAAGGTCCGCTTCCGGTAAGTCTCGGTGCGAACCATGTAGTTGGCCATGTCGGGTTTGTCCTGTCAGTAAGAATTCTATTCATCTTCTCAGGCAGTTCAACTGTCCATCCTTCTGCAAGTTGAAGCACTGGGCCCAATCCTTTAACAAGGTTTACTCTTGAAATAGTAACCGGCATTGTTCCTTTTGTATCGAACTGGGATGAAAAACCTCCTCCTCTGAAATATCCGGTATCTGCAGGAGGCCATTGTGTTGCCTCAAGGCATGCTGTCGCATCCTTAGCGGTTATATCCCAAAAAGGTTTGATACAAGATTCACCTTTTTTGGTCTGTCTCCCTGAAAAATCAAGAGCTGAGGCTCCTGAATTGATGAGGTGTATTACTCCATTTGAAGCAAGTCCGTCGGGTTTCATCCCTGTGACTCTTTTAATTGCTTCAGGACTCCAGTAAGTGCGGATATCTGAAAACATCTGAGCTGTATTGGTAAGAAGATATCCAAACAACATTGGCACACCATTCATAGCATCATTCTCTGTTGCAACAAGATATGGAGGTCTGGTGCCATTCCAGTCGAATGATGAGCAAAGTATTGCTTCAAGAAAATCACCGTTTGGCATATGATCTGTCCATTGTCGCTGACCCTGGAAACCCGAAAGAATAGCATTATGTCCCATTGCTTCCTCACCGAAGCCCAGTTTTTTAAGTCTGGGATTTCCTACCATCAGATCGCGGGCAATCAGAGCCATCTTTACAACGATCTCCCATTCCTTGTCTTTCTTTTTTCTCGATTTTGGTGCGGCATTAATATCCTTTCCTTCCTTACAGTTTTTCTTAGTCCATACAAGTGCCTTTTTAAATTCATCTTTATCAAAAATATCCTCATTAAGCCTCCGGTTAAATTCACTTAAATCAACATATTCGTTCCTCATTCCAAGATATTCCTGGAAAAAGTCTTCCCGAACGATCGAACCCGCGATTCCCATGGAAACAGATCCCATAGAAAGATAGGATTTGCCTTTCATAAACGATACTGCCAGTCCGGCTCTTACAAACCTGAGTATCTTCTCACTCACATCTTCAGGTATTGAATGATCGCCGGAATCCTGTACATTATGTCCATAGATTCCAAAAGCAGGTAAACCCTTCATTGCATGACCGGCGAGGGCAGCAGCAAGGTAAACAGCCCCGGGGCGCTCAGTTCCGTTAAATCCCCAGATTGCCTTCGGGATATCCGCATTCATGTCAATCGTTTCGCTTCCATAGCACCAGCATGGAGTAACACTGAGACTGACTCCTACGCCATTCTTACTGAATTTTTCAGCACACATTGCTGCTTCAGCAACGCCTCCTATACAGGTATCTGCTATAACACACACAACTGGTTTTCCATCAGGATACTTAAGATTTGCAGAGATAAGTTTTGCGGCACTTTTGGCCATATTCATGGTCTGGACTTCAAGCGATTCCCTCACTCCAAGCATTCTTCCATCAATTGCCGGACGTATCCCTACCTTGGGAAAGTCACCTATAACTGTCTGATAGTTATGATTTACCTTAACCTCTTTATTAGCCATCTTATTTAATATTTTATTTATTCATAAAGTTAATTTGAAGCTTAACAAATATAAGTTTTTTCAACAACAATTTTTATTATGGTCTTCAGAGGTTCTTCTAAAATAATTTTTTCCGTTGAGTTCGCTGATGTACGCGGATTGTCCTAACTTTGCCGCCTCAAAGACTATAATTTAATGGTAAAAGGCAGGCGTTTACCGGTATGGCTGAAGATGCAGAGAGCCAGTGGAGAGAATTACACGATGGTGAAGCATGTGGTTTTGGAAAATCATCTTCATACAATATGCACAAGCGGGAATTGTCCGAATATTGGTGAATGCTGGAATGCCGGTACTGCTACTTTTATGATTCTGGGAGATATATGTACCAGGGCCTGTAAGTTTTGTGCTACAAAAACAGGAAAACCTTTTCCTCCTGATCCACATGAGCCAGAAAGACTTGCCGGATCTATCAAAACCATGCAGCTGAAACATTGTGTTATCACCTCTGTTGACCGCGACGATCTGGCTGACGGAGGAGCATCTTTCTGGTCTGATACTATAAAACGGATTAAGGAGGTAAATCCACAAATAACAATAGAGACTTTGATACCCGATTTTGATGGGAATTTAGAAAATATTCAAAAGGTTATTGATGCCGGTCCTGATGTTATTTCTCATAATATTGAGACAGTACGCCGTCTTACACCCATCATTCGGACCAAGGCAAAATATAACAGAAGCCTTGAGGTCATAAAATTCATCAATGAAAGAGGGAAGATTGCGAAATCGGGTTTTATGTTAGGTCTGGGTGAAACAGAAGATGAAGTAGCTCAAACAATTATAGATCTATATGCTGCAGGTTGTAAAATTCTTACTATTGGCCAATATCTTCAGCCAGGATTGGATTATATGCAAGTTGTGGAATACATAACACCGGAAAAGTTTGAAGAATATAGAATCAGGGCTCTTGATATGGGCTTTGGTTTTGTTGAGAGCAGCCCTCTTGTAAGGTCATCTTTTCATGCTGAAAATCATGTAAAAGCTCATTAAAATTTATTATATTACCAACACTTAACAAGAAAATCGTAATTGAGTTATAGTACTGTATATAAGGATATTGGACTAAAGGATTATAAGGAAACCTGGGATCTTCAGGTTGAAATCTTTAATAAACTTGTTGATCACAAAAAACAAGGAATCGTGGCAGGCAATAATATCGGAAATAATCTATCCGGGGAGCTGATTTTTGTAGAACATCCTAATGTATACACCCTTGGAAAAAGCGGATCGGAGGATAACCTTCTGCTTAATAGTATTCAACTTCGTGCAAAGGATGCCTCATTTTACAAGGTTGACAGAGGAGGAGATATAACTTATCATGGACCCGGGCAAATTGTAGGATATCCGATTTTTGATCTTGAGATTCTCAATATCGGACTAAGGGAATATATTTACAGACTCGAGGAGGCTATAATCAGAACTGTTGGCGAATATGGTGTTGCAACATCGCGGCTTGAAGGAGGAACCGGCGTGTGGATTGATCCTGAAACACCGGGAAAAGCCAGGAAGATTTGCGCTATAGGGGTAAGGGCAAGCAGGTACATTACTATGCATGGATTTGCTTTTAATGTGAATACCGACCTCAGTTATTTTAATAATATAAACCCCTGCGGTTTTACAGATAAAGGAGTTACCTCACTTGAAAAGGAGTTGGGCACAAAGCAGGATTTTGATTCAGTAAAAAACAAACTAAGATTAAACCTGCAGAAGGTTTTTGATCTTGAATGGGTAAATCAGTAAAAAGATGGAAAAGAGATGGGTAGTGAAGAATAAGGGAGAAACTGCTGTTGTTAAGCAACTTGCAGGGATTCTCAGCGTGTCAGAATCTCTTGCTAATCTAATGGTCCAGCGGAATATAACCTCGGCTGATGAGGCAACGGCCTTTTTTAAGCCCAGCCTCGACTTCCTTCACGATCCGTTTCTGATGAAAGATATGAATATTGCTGTTGACAGAATTTCAACTGCAATAAAGAAAAATGAAAGAATTCTGGTTTATGGAGATTATGATGTGGATGGCACGACTGCTGTTGCACTAATGTATTCATTTTTGAAAGATCAGTATTCAAACGTTGAGTATTATATACCTGACAGATATAAAGAAGGTTACGGTGTCTCATTTCAGGGGCTGGATTTTGCATATCAGAATAATTGCAAGGTGGTGATAACTCTCGACTGTGGTATTAAAGCAGTTGAAAAAGTTAAATATGCACGTACAAAGGGACTTGATGTTATCATCTGCGATCATCATTATCCGGGTGATGAGATACCTAAAGCTCTTGCCGTACTTGACCCCAAACAGCCATCCTGTACTTATCCATATAAAGATCTTTCCGGTTGTGGCGTAGGATTCAAACTGATACAAGCCTACTCAAGAGTACATGGAATACCATTTAGTAAAATTGCACATTATCTTGACCTTGTTGCCGTTAGTATTGCATCCGATATCGTTCCTATTACAGGAGAGAACAGAGTAATGGCCTACT
Organism: Bacteroidales bacterium; assembly: GCA_025358455.1. Lineage (GTDB taxonomy): Bacteria > Bacteroidota > Bacteroidia > Bacteroidales > VadinHA17 > LD21. Next base: position 35,811 of record JANYJP010000056.1, on the reverse strand, counting down.
TCGGGCTTAAAAGACTTAATGAATCTCCCCGTATCGGACTTAAAGAACTAATCAGGGAATCGGAAGTAACTAAAGCACTGACAATTGAAGATGTTGTCTTCAAAATTGGACCTAGAATCAATGCTGCCGGCAGAATGGAAACAGGAAGCAAAGCGGTTGACCTGCTTGTGTCCAGTGATACTCTTCTGGCAACCGGTATAAGTAAAGAGATAAATAGTTTTAATATTGAACGACGCAGTGTTGATCGTTTAATCACAACTGAGGCAATGAGGATGATAGCTGAAGATCAAAGGACTGTAAATTCAAGAACTACAGTGCTTTATAACCCATTGTGGAAAAAGGGGGTTATTGGAATAGTCGCTTCAAGGTTAATTGAAACTTATTACCGTCCAACGGTCATCCTTACAGAATCTAATGGTTTTGCCACAGGTTCTGCAAGATCGGTACATGGTTATGATCTGTACCAGGCAATTGAAGCATGCAGCGATCTTCTTGAGAGTTTCGGAGGACATATGTTTGCAGCAGGACTTACTTTGAAAAAGGAAAACATCAGACCTTTCATGGATAGGTTTGAGCAGTATGTAAGCAGCACAATAACCGAAGAGCAACTTGTACCAAGGATTTTTATTGATACTGAACTTTCATTTTCCGAAATAAATGAAGATTTTTTCAAAATAATGAGCCAGTTCCAGCCATTCGGCCCTGAAAATATGTCACCGGTATTTGTATCACGGAACGTATTTGATACCGGATCGGGACGTATGGTAGGATCAAGTGGTGAACATCTTAAACTTGATCTTTGCCAGGAATCGACGGGTCAGAGGAGCTTCCATGCTATAGCTTTCAGCCAGGCAAACCATTTTGAATATATTAAAGGTGGAAACCCTTTTGATATATGTTACTCGCTGGAGATGAATGAGTTCCGGGGAAACAGGAACTTGCAGCTGAATGTAAGAGATATTAAAACACCCATTGAAAAGAATGGGGTGAAAGAGTGAAGGGGAGAATGGGATGAAAGGGAGATAAGTAGAACTTAAAAAAATACTTTTAACTGAAACTTAATTTCGTTCCTGTTCTCAAAAGTATAACTGGTTTCTTTCAAGGATGTTATCCCATATTTAAATCTGATCTCAGCCTTATCGTTTATTTCCCATTTTGCCATAAGGTAACTCCGGCTGCCTTCTCCGGCTAAAGCAGGAATACTGAAACTATTCAGCAAGTCATTTTCATATGTGTATAATCTTGAATCCCAGTCATCAGTTTTGAACAGGCAATACCTGAACCATATTGTGACAGGAACATGCCTGAACCGGTAAACAATATCCTGCAACAGAAGCATTCCCCTGCTTCCTGACGGATCAACTACCTTAAAATCGATTCGGGTTCCAAACGTAAGATTATCATTTAGATAGTATCGGGCAGAGCCTTTTATACTTCTTGAGATGATCTCAGTTAGTTCAGGAATTCCAATGGTTTGAGCATCATCAATCATTGTAACCCGGTAAGCAAAAGAAGCTTCGATTGTTACCTTTTCTGCCGGCAGAAATTTTACTCTTATTTCCTGTTTCATCCCACCTGACGGAGAACTACAACGGTATCTTAACCAGGAAAAATTTTGAATGTCGCATCCGGCGCTAATAAAAATGTGTCTGGCAGCTTCAAATGTGAAATTTCCAAGAATCCCCTGTTCATTTCCTGTTGTTGAGCTGTTGCCCGGTCCCTTACCATGAAAACTGACATAACCTGCCTCATAGTTTCGGTAGAGAAAATTAATGGTTAAACGGTCAGAGGGCCTGAATGACACTCCCTGCACAAAAGCATACCTGAATGATTTATTTGTTGAGAGTTCTCCATATAACAAAATTCTTTTAACAAGGCTGTTATAATATATTGAGTATATTGAGTTTGTTTCTCCGGTAAAATCAAATACTGCTTCCAATTTATTTGTTGCGGGAATGACCGGCAGAGAAAACCTGTCTTCAGACAATGCAATACCCATCTTTATATTATTAAAATTGTATAGGAGATTAATGCCATAAGTCACGTCGGTAACTGCATCTTTTTTGAGGATCAGCGTGGATGTATTATGTAAACCGGCCATGTAGAAACTTTCAATATAGCCCCCGGAAGAACCTGATAATGAGCCAAGGGTTGCATCTGAAACGTTTCTGGAATATAGTAATGACACCCCAAGGTTTCCAAGTGAAAATTCAGCTGCCATGCCCCTGAAAAAGTTGTTTTCATCAGTTGATGTGTACTGCCTGATTTCATTTTTGGCCGACATATAGCCGGGCGCAGTAAGTGAAAGGCCAGTCCTGATACCTGTATTAATGTTTGTTCCAAGTCCGAATCGTGCAGAGAAATCGCCAATTATTATTTTGTGTATAGCCCCTTTTCCAGTGTAAGCCAGGTTGGCTGAGAAAAAGTCAGGAAGAGGAGGGATGCCTGTGAGAAATTTCTCGCCTGGATCTTTTTCAACTGAAACCCCACCTGAGAAAGTCCCTGCTGTAAATTTGTATTTGCTTAATATTTTCAATGACGAACCTAAGGATGATGTATCGTCATTCGAAGGTCTGTCCGAGAGATTTGTAATTAAAGTATTCCTCCATCTTACAGAATCGGAATAGATCCTCGTATTGTTATCAAGACGAATGAATGGTAACATCATTTCGACGGTTTCTTTATTAAATCCGGGAATGTTGACTATTTCAAATACAGAGATGATCTTTCCGGTGGAATGAGAATAATCAGCAAGCGCTTTTACCTGGAAATCAGTGAGAAAGAAAAGCCGTGTAATTTCCTCTTCTCCGGCTGAATTTATCCTGACAGGATTTTCAGCAAGATCCTGGAGATGTTCGATATAAGTCGTAACAGACTCAGGATCAGAATCGTCTGACGCAAGGTCTTCCGCTATATCAATAATAATCTCTGATAGTTTTTCAGACTGCCCAAATACACGAACCGGATCTATTGTAAAAATCAGAAATAGAACAGAAGTGATAATAAGGGGTTTCATTATTGATTAATGGATTATAAAAATCAATGATGCTGAGGAAGTAATTCCAAGCTTTTCATGGGTTGAAAAACCTAAATCTATCGATACTACTTTTGCAAGATATCCCAACCCGAAACTGAATGAATTATTATCAGTACTAAATCCTCCCCTCATCCAGAACTTTTTCGCCGCTTCGTACTCAAACCCGGTTCTGATTATCAGTTTGCTCCTGGTACTCATTTCGGCCTCCACTCCTGCAAAAAGAGTTTTACTTAGATCGGTTCCGGCACCAACCCGTAGAATTGAAGGCAAATTATTTTTAACCAATGATTTTGGAACCGGGTTGAAAATATGAATACCTAACCTTATATTTTCAGATGCGTGGAATAGAATTCCCATCTCGCATGTCAGCTGGTATTTATTATCATATTCTCCTGCTGTTTTTTCAGAAAAATAGTCAACCTGCACCCCTGCTGCTAATACATCAGAAAGTTTTAACCCGCATGACAATCCTGCCATTTCCCTTCGGAAATCAGGATACCCGAAATAACTATAAACAGCACCTAGTGAAGTTTTCCATGCAGGTATTGTAATGGCGGCAGTGCGGGTCCCAAGTTCTTTCAGACCGAACCTGTTTTCATAATTGAATCCGATAGAATAAGAGTTATTATAAGCGAGCGCTGCCTGATTATGGAATGAGGACCAGAATGAGTTTTTCATAACACAAACGTATCCCATTCCTGCTTCACGGGCTCCTGCAGATGGGCGATACGGATCGCCCCCGGAAGCGGATAAAGAGGAAAATATTAGTAAAACAGAAACAGATATTTTTAGCAGCGAGCTCAACTGTTTCAAAAAATTATTTCAATGCTAAGATACAAAAAAAGTTTGAAGTGAACTAAAGTTCATCACCCCAGGCACTTTAGGCACTTAGTTTGTTTTGTATTGATATTTTACTGCTTTCAGTTCTTCATTTGCCTGAACGATCTTCTTTTTAAGAGATTCCTTGTATTTTATTACCTCATTCATCATTGACTTATCACCGGTGGCAATAATCTGGGCAGCAAGGATCCCTGCATTTTGAGCAGCATTAACACCTACTGTTGCAACAGGTATCCCGGGAGGCATCTGTAGGATTGAAAAAATAGAATCAAGGCCTTCAAGCGAAGCCTTTATTGGTACTCCGATAACTGGCAGGGGAGTCATTGAAGCAATAACTCCCGGAAGATGCGCTGCCATTCCGGCAGCAGCGATAATAACTTTTATTCCGCGACCTGCAGCATTTTTGGCAAATTTCTCAACCTCGTCAGGGGTTCTGTGCGCAGACAGGGCATTCATCTCAAAAGGGATACTGAAACTATTCAGGATCTCGGCTGCCTTCTCCATCACAGGCAGGTCGGAAGTGCTTCCCATTATGATGCTGACAATTGGTTCCATTTAATTTTTTTTAATTTAACTTGCTGATAAGGACAAAAATAAGGTATTATTTTCATATTTTCGCAGCGCCTAACAATTCAAAATTGTCTTCATGAAAGAAATCCGTATACTAGATAAAACATTCAGAGAATTTATTCCGGAAGAGACAATACAATTAAGGATTGAACAACTTGCAAAGCAGTTAAATAAAGACCTGGCAGGAAAAGATGTGGTATTCCTGGGAATTCTGAACGGTGCATTTCTTTTTGCAGCCGATCTTTTCAGACGAATCAATCTTGAAGCAAGAATATCCTTTGTAAAGCTTGCATCATACGAAGGAACAACCTCCTCGGGAACCATCAAGGAACTGATAGGCTGGAATGAAGATATAAGAAACAAAACAATTATTGTTATTGAGGATATAGTTGATACAGGAAATACACTTGAACGTATAGTGGATGAGCTTATTATTAGAAAAGCATTCGAGATCAAAATTGCTACAATGCTCTATAAACCTGAAGCTTATAAGAAAAAAATTCCTTTGGATTATGTAGGAATTGAAATCCCGAATGATTTTGTGGTGGGGTATGGTCTTGACTATAACGGATACGGGCGTAATCTGCCTTCTATTTATACTTTAATACCAGAATGAAGTAAAAGTACTGGTAACAAACACAATATTCAATTTTAATTTTTTAATCTATGGTTAATTTTCTGATTTTTGGTCCTCCCGGTTCAGGTAAGGGAACACAGTCCGTAAGACTGGCTGAGAAATTCAATCTTCTTCATCTTTCAACAGGCGATATGCTGCGCGCTGAAATTACAGCAGGCACCGAACTTGGCAAGAAAATGAGTCTGATCATGTCAAAAGGAGAACTGGTACCGGATGAGGTTGTTATTGAGATGATTGCATATAAAATTGATAACAGTAAAGGATCTTTCGGATTCCTGTTTGATGGGTTCCCACGAACGGTTGCACAAACTGTTTCACTGGAGAAAATGCTGAATGACAGGGGCATGAAGATCGATAAAATGCTTGTTCTTGATGTTGATCATGATGAACTTGTTAAAAGATTAATTGCCAGGGCTGAATTATCAGGAAGACCTGATGATAAGGATCCGGCAGTTATTGAAAACAGGATTGAAGTTTATAAGGAAAAAACAGAACCGATAATTCAATATTGTAATCAGAAAGGAATATATCAGCCTGTTAATGGAATGGGTACCATCAACGATATCTTCAAGAGACTTTCCGATTATATGAAGAAACTGATTTAATTCCCTTATTTCTACACCCTATGCCACCCTGTTTTGCTTCGCCGAAGAGGCTGCGCGAAGGAGAGAAATTTGAGATTTGGGGTTGAATTTCAGGTTTCACTGAAACAAATGAGGCTAATAAATTGTTGAATGTTATTAAGTTATAGTTCTTTATATCAAAAGTAATGTCCGGATCAAACTTTGTTGATTATGTAAAAATTTATTGCCAGTCGGGAAACGGGGGAGCAGGATCTGCCCATTTCCGCAGGGAGAAATTTGAACCCAAAGGCGGACCTGATGGCGGCGATGGCGGTAGAGGAGGTCACATAATTCTGAGAGGTAATGATCAGATGTGGACTCTTTTACACCTTAAGTATCAGCGTCATATTTTTGCCGGCCATGGAGTTGGAGGCAGCAGACAACAGTCCTCCGGCGCCGAAGGTAAAGACATTACGGTAGATGTCCCTCTTGGTACAGTCGCAAAACATGGTAAAACCGGGGAGGTCCTGTTTGAGATCACTGTGAACGGCGAAGAGAAGATACTTGCCAAAGGTGGAAGGGGAGGTCAGGGGAATGTTCACTTCAAATCACCCACAAACCAGACTCCTCGTTACGCCCAACCCGGTGAACCGGGAATCGAAGAAGAATTCATACTCGAACTTAAGATACTGGCTGATGTAGGGCTGGTCGGCTTTCCAAACGCAGGAAAATCAACACTTTTATCGGTGGTATCTGCAGCAAAACCTAAAATTGCAGATTACGCCTTTACAACTCTTGTCCCAAACCTCGGAATTGTCAGTTATCGCGATGAAAAGTCATTTGTAATGGCTGATATCCCTGGCATTATTGAGGGGGCACATGAAGGTAAGGGATTGGGGATAAGATTTTTACGACATATTGAAAGAAATTCAATGCTCCTTTTTATGGTTCCTGCCGATAGCAAAAACATAAAGGAGGAATATGAGATACTGTTAACAGAATTGAAAATGTATAACCCCGAACTGCTTGATAAAAAGCGTGTTCTGGCAATTTCAAAGTCCGATATGCTCGATGAAGAGCTTATGAATGAAATCAGACATGATCTGCCGGATATTCCGCGGCTATTCATATCTTCGCTTACAGGTCAGGGTATTGTCGCCCTGAAGGATATGATTTGGAATGTGCTTAATATTGACTAATCGCTTATGCTCGAACGTCTTGATCAGCAGCTGTTCCTTTTTCTGAATTCATTTCATTCACCTTTCTGGGACCCCGTGATGCATGCTTTAAGTGGCAGATTGATATGGGTTCCTCTTTACCTGGTAATCATTATCTGTATCGGGATAAAGTATGAAAGGAAATTCCTTATAATTGTCTTGTTTATTATTCTGGCTGCAACTATGACTGACCAGGTATCTGTGATTATTAAAAATATAGTTCAACGGTTACGTCCCTGCCATGAGCCCTCTCTTGAGGGGCTTGTACATATTGTAAACGGTGAATGTGGCGGAGTTTATGGCTTTGTGTCATCACATGCAGCAAACTCTTTTGATGTTTCATTTCTAAGCCTTCTTTTTATCAGGAAAAAATGGTTCACTGTTAGTATAATACTTTGGGCAACAATTATCGGATACACAAGGATATATCTGGGGGTCCATTATCCGCTGGATGTTATTTGCGGAGCAATTCAGGGGTCATTAGTGGGATGGGGATGTTATAGTCTTTATATATTGACTGATAATAAAATATTGAAAAATAAACCATATTTCATGTCAACATCTTAGAAGGTAAAACCGATAGGGATGACTTAAAGTACCATGTATGTTTTGCATAACACTGAAATCAACCGACCCTTTCTTTAATCTTGCAATTGAAGAAGTACTTTTTAAAAACAGTACAGAAGAGTACCTTATCCTGGGCATAAACAGCCCTTCATTGATTATAGGGAAGCATCAGTCTGCTCACAGAGAGATAAATACAAGATTTATTATCGAAAATAAAATTCCCGTAATCAGAAGAATTTCCGGAGGAGGAGCTGTGTTCCACGATATGGGGAACCTTAATTTCAGCTTTATCAGACAGAGCGAACCAGGCAGGCAGGTTGACTTCCGTAAATACACTCAACCAGTGATTGATTTTTTAATATCACTGGATGTTGAAGCCAGATTTGAAGGAAAAAACGATCTGAAAGTTAATGGATTAAAAATTTCCGGAAATGCTGAACATGTACAGCATAACAGGGTACTGCATCATGGCACCTTGCTTTACAGTACTTTCCTCGATCAGCTGAGAAATTCGTTAAGGAAAGATACATCCTGTTACATGACAAGGGCTGTTGAATCGAACCCTTCATCCGTAACAAACCTTAACAGAAAAATTAAGGGGTTTAAAGATATCTATGAATTCAGATCAGCAATGATGGATTACTTCATGAAGTATTTTCATACGACGGATATCTATGAAATTCCTGCTCATTTGACAAGGGATGCCATGTCACTGGCTGATTCAAAATACAGATCATGGGAATGGAATTGGGCCTACGGGCCGGAATATGTTTTTGTTAAAGAATTTGGATTTTCCGGGAAACAGATTTTTTGCCGTCTTAGTGTAAAAGATGGTATCATTCATGATTGTTTGATTGAAGGATCATCCAAGCTGTCGTCAACCTCTGGAAAACTTATTGGAGCCCGGCATATGGTAGATGATTTGCGGGAAGTTTTCAGGAAAGAAGATATTGACATTTCTGAGGAAGAGATTTTTAATTTCTTTTAGACAAAAAGTACGGAAATAAACCTGTTAACCGGGTTTAATATATTTTTAATATATTGTTGAACTATGAATCTGGTTAAATCGATAATCGTTTACATTATAGGTATTTGTTTCATCGCAATCCTTTTTCCGGTTACTTTTATAGTATGGGTGCTGGTTTTGCCTTTCGACAGAAACAGGGTTGTAATTCATTGGTTGCTGACTTACCAGAGCTTTATTCTGTGCTGGTTGATTCCTATCTGGAAAATTAAAATTGAAGGCAGGGGAAATGCTGTAAAAGGGACAACATATGTAATCATTTCAAATCATCAGTCTCTGATAGACACTTTATTAATAAACAGTCTCAGGTATAAATTTAAGTGGATCTCAAAAATTGAAAACATGAAAGTGCCGGTGCTCGGATGGTATCTGAGAATGGCAGGCTATATTATTGTAAACAGGGGTAATGAAGAAAGCAAAGCTGAAATGATGGAGAAATCTCTTGGTTATCTGAAAAAAGGGAGTTCGATTATGATTTTTCCTGAAGGAACCCGCTCTCCGGATAATGAGATTGGTTTTTTCAAACGGGGCGCTTTCCAGCTTGCAATAGATGCAAAAGTGTCCATTCTGCCAGTACTGATTGACGGGAGCCGTAATATCCTTCCAAAACACGGACTGATTTTCAGCAGTAATAATATAAGAGTTCGTGTACTTGAACCGGTACATCCGGAATCTTTTAATACAGGTAGCGCTGAAGAGCTTGCAATTAAATTCAGTTCAATACTTACTTCGGAGTTGAAAAATTTAAGAGCCAATACTCTAAAAAAGTGACACACAGCATTGCATATAGAAGGATGCTTAATAAAATGGGTTATTATAACTACCAGAGTGGTTTGATATACCGGCATCTTAACCAGGAAGGAGAATGGGATGAACATCTTACCCGATGCCGGGAATTTATCCTAAAAGCGCTTGATTTTTATAAACCCGAAAAGGTTTCAGTTCTTGGCAGCGGCTGGCTCCTGGAGCTTCCTCTTCCTGAAATGCTTGAAAAAACAAAGAAAGTATGTCTTATCGACATTGTTCATCCTCCTGAAGTAATAAGCCAGGCGGGAATTCTCGAGAATGTTGAACTGATAGAACTTGATGTAACAGGCGGATTAATTGAGGAGGTATGGAATAAATCCGGGAAATACTCATTTTTTAATAAGCTTCAATCTCTTTCAAATATTAACATCCCGGAATACATTCCGGAATCTGATCCGGGAATGGTCGTTTCGCTGAACATACTAACTCAACTCGAAACACTCCTTGTTGACTTTTTAAGGAAGAGGTCTAAAATAAGTGAGGAGGAGTTCGACCGATTCAGAACTGAAATTCAGAAGAAACATATTGATTTTCTAAAGAAATACGAATCAGTTCTTATAACAGATATTGCTGAGGTAATAACTGACAAATCGGGCAATATTAAATCAGTACCGACCCTTGTAACAGATCTTCCTGCAGGCAGATTAAAAGAAGAGTGGACCTGGAATTTTGACCTTAAAGGAGGTGATTTTTATAATAGCAGGAGTGTGATGAAAGTTGCAGCCGTAATAATATGATATGATGAACAACGAGAATCTCAGGAACCGGTATCTGGAGGCAGCGGACACATTCAGCCTCATTGCTGCAAAAGAAGACAAGCTCCTGATGTACATTTCAGTATTGAGATTTTTATGTTTTACAGGAGGTATTATTCTTATCTGGATTGTATTTATCAAAAGCATATTTATAGGGTTATTGTTAACGCCGGCTGTAATTATTCTGTTTATCTATCTTCTGAAACTTTATTCTGATCATTCTGATAAAAAGCAATTCCTTAATAGCCTTGTTAAAATTAACCAAAATGAGGCTGAAGCTATTTCAGGCAATCTGTCGCAATTTGTACCCGGTAATGAATACCTGGAAATGTCTCACGATTTTTCTTTCGATATAGATCTCTTTGGTGAATCTTCTCTTTTTCAATATATCAACAGAACTGTGACAGGTTATGGCCGTGATATCCTTGCCGCCTGGCTTGCCAATCCCTACCCGCTTTCTGCTGATCTTACTGAACGGCAGGAAGTAATAAAGGAATTAAGCCTTAAAGATAAATGGCGGCATGAGTTTATGGCTTCCGGCATGAGAGTACCTCTTGAAAATAGTCAGATACTGAGTCTTCTTCAATGGATGGAGGAAGACAAACAATTGAAATCTTCCTCAATAAAAAAGTTTTTGATCTGGTTCCTTCCTGGAACAGCAATGCTGACTCTTTCACTTGTTATTGCCGGTGTATTGCCTTACTCTCTGTTTGTATTAATTTTTTTGATTAACCTTTCTTATATCGTTGCCGGACTAAAAAGAACAAACAGGATCCATAACTCATTATCAGGAAAGTATTCATACTTATCTTCAGTTGACCGACTGCTCAAAATATTTGATGATGAGCAATTTACATCAAAAATATTAAATGATATTAAACAGAATATTTCAGGTACTGATATTTCTGCCGCGGTATCAGTTAAGAGGCTTAGCCGGCTGATACAGTCGTTTGACAGCAGGCTGAATATTCTGGTCGGATTTATGCTGAATGGATTATTCCTATGGGATTATCACTGTGTTTACAGACTGGAGAAATGGAAATCTGAGTATAAGAATCTGTTTCCGCAATGGCTTGAAATGATTGGAATGGCGGATGCCTATATAAGTCTTGGAAATTATGCATTCAACAATCAGGATTTTTCGTACCCGGTGATTTCTGATAAAAATATTATCTATTCGGCTAAAATGCTGGGACACCCGCTAATTGACAGAAGTAAGAGAGTATGTAATGATTTTATTCTTGACAGGAGTGCTTCTATTTGTATTATTACCGGAGCTAACATGGCAGGCAAAAGCACATTTCTGCGTACTGTAGCAGTTAATTACCTGCTTGCGATGACAGGAGCCCCTGTTTGTGCCGGAAAAATGGAATTTTCACCCTTGAAACTTTTTACAAGCATGCGCACGACCGATTCACTATCAAACAATGAATCATATTTCTATGCCGAGTTAAAAAGACTTAAAACATTGAAAAGCAGAATTGAAAAAGGTGAAAAGGTGTTTTTCATTCTTGATGAGATACTTAAAGGCACTAATTCAGCTGATAAGAGTATCGGATCAAAATTATTTATGGAAAGACTAATATCTCTGGGTGGCTGGGGGCTGATTGCAACACACGATATTTCTCTGGGCGAACTGGAGCATGATCATCCCGGGTCAGTTATTAATATGTGTTTTGAAATTGAAATAGAAGGAGAAATGATAAATTTTGATTATAAGCTTTATAAAGGGATTACTCAGAAAATGAATGCCGCGTTGCTTATGAAACAGATGGGAATTCTGGATTAACAGCTCCCTTTTATCAACAATTTTCCCTGAATCGTAATTGTCAATTAATCAGCTAAATATTTTAAGTCTCAATTTTTTCCGACTTTTTTAGTGTTGAAAATCTTTCCGATTGTTGAAAAATTGACAAAAATCGACGCTTGTAAATAGTTATATTTGCGCAAAATTCTGCAAAATGGCAGTTGGATATTCAGAAGAACATATAAAAACCCTGGAATGGAGGGAACATATCCGGTTAAGGCCAGGTATGTATATTGGGAAGCTTGGAGATGGGTCTTCTCAGGATGATGGTGTATATGTTCTGTTAAAAGAGGTAATGGACAATGCCATTGATGAGTTTATGATGGGCAATGGCAAAAAAATCGATGTCTCTATTATCGGTAAGGAAGTCAGGGTAAGGGATTATGGCAGAGGAATTCCGCTGGGAAAAGTCCTTGATGCTGTCTCTAAAATGAACACCGGGGCCAAGTACGATTCAGAAGCCTTTAAAAAATCGGTTGGATTAAATGGTGTCGGAGTTAAGGCCGTTAACGCCTTATCCAGCAAATTCGTTATCAGATCAATTCGTGAAGGTCAGCTCAAGGTAAGTGAATTTGAACATGGCGTAACCATAAAAGACAATCCAATAATACCTACAGATGAGGAGAATGGGGTTGAAGTAATATTCCAGCCTGATGAGACTATGTTCGGTAACTACTATTTCATATCGGAATACGTAGATACAATGCTTAAAAATTACGTTTATCTTAATGCCGGGCTTGTTATCAACTTCAATGGCAATAAGTTTTTTTCCCGCAACGGCCTGGTTGATTTACTCAACGAGAACATGAACAAAGAGGGCCTGTACCCTATAATTCACCTCACCGGTGACGATATTGAGATAGCATTCACTCATGGACTTCAGTATGGGGAGGATTACTACAGCTTTGTAAATGGTCAGAATACAACTCAGGGAGGAACACATCTGATTGTTTTTCGTGAAGCCCTGGTTAAGACTATAAGAGATTTCTATAAGAAAGATTACGATCCTTCCGATATCCGTTCGTCAATAATTGCCGCAATCAGTATTAAAGTTGAAGAACCGATCTTTGAATCGCAGACAAAGACAAAACTGGGTTCAAAAGATATGGGACCCGAAGGCCCGTCAGTCAGAAACTTCATCAGTGAGTTCATAAAGAAGCAGTTGGACGATTTTCTTCACAAGAACCCGGAAACTGCAAAGATCATTCTGAAAAAGATCCAGGACTCAGAGAAAGAAAGAAAAGCGATTTCTTCCATTCAGAAACTGGCAAGAGACAGGGCAAAAAAGGTGAGTCTTCATAATAAAAAGCTGAGAGACTGCCGGACACACTATAATACAAATGATTCTAATAAGCTTGATTCAACAATTTTTATAACGGAGGGAGACTCGGCAAGCGGTTCAATAACCAAATCAAGAAATGTGGAAACACAGGCTGTTTTCAGTCTTCGCGGCAAGCCTTTAAACTCATTCGGGCTAACCAAAAAGATCGTTTATGAGAATGAAGAATTTAATCTTCTTCAGGCAGCTCTGAATATTGAAGATGGAATTGAAAACCTCAGATACAATAACGTTGTAGTGGCTACCGATGCCGATGTCGACGGGATGCATATCAGGCTGCTTCTCCTCACATTCTTCCTTCAGTTCTTTCCTGACCTGGTAAGAAAAGGACATGTTTATATTCTCCAGACTCCGCTATTCAGGGTAAGGAATAAAAAAGAGACGAGGTACTGCTATTCTCCTGATGAAAAAACCAAAGCGATCAAGGCGCTGGGCCCAAATCCTGAGATGACACGCTTTAAAGGATTAGGAGAGATATCACCTGATGAATTCATACACTTCATCGGAAAAGATATGAGACTTGAGCCGGTAAGGATGAAGAAAAATGACTCTGTAAACGGATTCCTTGAATTCTTTATGGGGAAAAATACACCTGACCGACAGGATTTTATAATCGGGAACCTCAGAATTGAAGATGATGTCATAGAAGAGGAAATGTAGAAGAATTTTATAGAGAGTACTTTTATACATGGAAGACGAAAAATTTGATATTAGCAATACAGATGGAAAAGCTGAGGTACCGTCAGGGCCGGCTGCGCTTCATTCCGTTACTGCTTTATCAGGCATGTATCAGGATTGGTTCCTTGATTATGCTTCATATGTAATTCTCGAAAGGGCAGTACCTCATCTTCACGACGGACTAAAACCTGTCCAGCGCCGTATCCTTCACTCTATGAAAAGGATGGATGATGGACGGTATAATAAGGTGGCAAATATTATTGGTCACACAATGCAGTTTCATCCTCACGGGGATGCCTCTATCGGCGATGCACTTGTTCAGCTTGGTCAGAAAGAGCTGGTAGTTGATACACAGGGTAACTGGGGAAACCTCCTCACAGGCGATGGCGCTGCCGCACCAAGGTATATTGAATCGCGGCTTTCAAAATTTGCAATTGATGTTGTATTTAACAATAAAACGACGGAATGGAAACTGTCTTATGACGGCAGGAACAAGGAACCTCTTACTCTTCCGGTAAAGTTTCCATTGCTTCTGGCTCAGGGCGGCGAAGGAATCGCGGTCGGGCTTGCATCAAAAATACTTCCACATAATTTCAACGAACTTATTGATGCTTCTATTGAGTATCTCGAGGGAAATGAATTTATTATTTATCCTGATTTTCCAACCGGAGGCATGGTGGACGTTTCAAAATATAACGACGGACAACGCGGAGGAGCAATAAAGGTAAGGGCAAAGATTGAAAAGGTTGACAAAAAAGAACTTATTATTACTGAGATTCCTTTTGGAAAAACCACATCGTCCCTGATAGAATCAATTATAAAAGCAAACGATAAAGGGAAAATTAAGATCCGGAAGATTGATGATAATACATCAGCTAATGTCGAAATAGTTATACACCTCATGCCTGGTGTTTCGCCTGATAAGACAATTGATGCTCTTTATGCGCTCACCGATTGTGAATATTCAATTTCTCCTAACACCTGTGTTATTGTCGATAATAAACCTTCATTCATGGGGGTAAGTTCCATCCTGAAGCATTCTGCTGACAGAACAGTTGCTCTTTTGAAATCCGAGCTTGAAATCAGACAGCGGGAACTTGAAGAGGAGTGGCATATGTCGTCACTCGAAAAGATATTCATTGAGGAGAGGATTTATCACGATATAGAAGAGAGTGAAACATGGGAAGCTGTTATTGAGGCTATCGACAAAGGGCTTGATCCTTTCAAAAAACTGTTGTTAAGGGAGGTTACCAGAGAGGATATTATCCAATTGACAGAGATAAAAATAAAGCGGATCTCAAAATTTGATGTCAGGAAAGCTGATGAACATATTAAGGGAATTGAGACTGAACTTGAAGAGGTAAAGAGCCATCTTCGTAACATGATCCCTTTTGCAATCAATTATTTCAAACAGATAAAGAAAAAATACGGTAAGGGAAAGGAAAGGAAAACAGAGATCAGGAGTTTTGACACAATTGAAGCTGCTAAAGTGGTAGCTAATAATGCAAAGCTCTATATCAACTATAAAGAAGGGTTTATAGGCACTGGACTGAAAAAGGATGAATTTATAGCTGATTGCTCAGATATTGATGATGTAATAGTTATCCGGAAGGATGGAGTATACCTGATTACAAAAGTTGCCGACAAGGTGTTCGTTGGCAATGATATTCTTTATGCCCAGATATTTCTTAAGAATGATGAACGGACGATCTATAATATTGTTTATCAGGATGGTAAAGACGGACCACTACTGGCAAAAAGATGTGCCATTTCAGGTCTGACCCGGGATAAAGAATATAATCTGACCAGAGGTACAGCAGCTTCGAAAATTGTATATCTGAGTGCAAATCCGAATGGTGAGGCAGAAGTAATAAGAGTACATCACAAACCAAAGGCCCGGCTTAAAAAACTTGTTTTTGAATTTGATTTCGGACAGATGAACATTAAGGGTAAATCCTCCATGGGTAATATCCTTACCAAGAATGCAGTTCATAAAATAAGTCTTAAAGAGAAAGGGCTGTCAACCCTGGGCGGAAGAAAGATATGGTTCGATGATGCTGTATTCAGGCTTAATGTTGATGGAAGAGGACCTTTCCTCGGTGAGTTCAGTGCAGAGGATAAGATTCTCGTGATAACAAAAAGCGGGTATTTCAGAATTGCAGGATTTGATCTGACAAACCATTTTGAAGATAATATACTGATAATTGAGAAATTCAGACCCGGAAAAGTTTATTCGGTCATCTATTGGGACGCCGAACAGAAATTCTATTATGTTAAGCGTTTCACTATTGAGGAGTCGGAGAAACCACAATGTTTTATAAATGAAGATGCGGAATCTAAGCTTATAAGCCTTACTGAAGTTGAATATCCCCGGTTCGAGATTCACTTCGGAGGGAAAAACAAAGACCGTGAAAACGAGATAATTGAAGTGGCAGGGTTCATAGGTATTAAAAGTTATAAAGCCAAAGGAAAAAGGATGACCAGTTTCATGGTCGATAACATAGAAGAGATTGATCCTGTTGTCAAAAAGGAGGTTCTGGCGGAAACTAAAGATAATACGGATGATGAACCTCACCATCCGGTTATTCATGATGATCCTGCACAGATGAAGCTTGAGTTATGATGCTCAACAACAGGAAAGTATATATCATTGGCTTTATGGGTAGCGGTAAAACCACCGCCGGTAAAAAACTTGCAAGTCTCCTGGGATGGCTATTCCTCGATCTTGATAAGAAAATTGAAGAACGCGTAGGGCTGACAATTCCCGAGATCTTTTCACAACATGGTGAGGGTTATTTCAGGAATGTTGAATCTGAAGTACTCAAAAACCTGAGGTCGCAGACAGATATTGTAATTTCCACCGGCGGTGGAGCACCCTGCCACGGAAATAACATGGATTTCATGCTTGAAACAGGCTTGACCATATACCTGAAACTTACCCCCCTACAACTGGAAAGCAGGCTTTCTGAATCCAAAACCGAAAGGCCGTTGATAAAAAATCTTGATAAGGATAGTTTGATTGGATTTATTGAGGAAAAACTCGTTCAGCGTGAAATATGGTATAGCCGGGCTGATATTACTGTTGAAGGTATGAACCTTGATATCAATTTATTACACTCTTTAATCAAATCCACTATGCAAAGCCGGTAGAACCCTTAAACTGAGTTTTAAGGAGGAACTGCTTTATTAATAGCTCTCGCCTGAAAGAACAATTATTGAATCTGAAATGAATTTTCGTCAAACCGTTATGGAATTTAGTGGAAAAGTCTGCGAAAATAATTAGGTGAAGCCTTTTCTATTAATTTTAAATGGTTAATTTAGTGTGTTTTAATTTGTAACGGGGAAATTTATGAGAGTTAGGTTATTTGCTCTCCTTGGAATTGAGTCAGGAGAGGAGTCCATGGTATCGATGCTTCTGATGCAATCAGTTTTTATTGGGATTTTTTTCGGAGCTTTCGATATCAGTGCACATTCCCTGTTTCTCTCAATCTTTGATGAAAAAATGATGGCACGGGGATATGTTGTTTCCGGGATTGCCGGTATTATTCTTACATCTCTTTATACATGGCTTCAAACAAGACTGCAATTTAAAAACTTTGCAGTTATTAACCTGCTTGTTGTTACTTCCTTAACAATATTTCTCTGGGTTGCACTTATCCTTTCTCCTGCAAAATGGGTAATCTTCATTGTATTCATTATGCTTGGACCTCTGAATATACTGGCTATGCTCGGTTTCTGGGGTACCACCGGACGGCTATTCACTTTAAGGCAGGGGAAAAGATTATTCGGACTCGTTGATGCAGGATTGATAATCGGAATCATCATAAGCTGTTACACAATACCTGTATTGTTATCATTAAAATTCAAGTCGCATAACATACTGCTTCTGAGTGCATCTTCGGTATTGGTTGCAACTATAATTCAAATGGTGATAGGATCGCGCTTCAGGCTGGTTTCCGGAACAAGTGAACAAAAGGCTGAAAAACCAAAAGTGAAAAAATCGGTACTATCAGTATTTCGTGAAGATAACTATGCCAGGATTATGGGAATATTTATTGCCCTTTCGGTTATAACTGCATTTTTTGTTCAATATTCTTTCATGGCGGTTACCAGGGAACAATATCCTGCCGAGGAAGACATGGCCAGGTTCCTTGGAATATTTACAGGTAGTATGATGATCTTCACACTTCTGGTTAAATTACTTGTATTCTCTTATCTTATTCGTAACTACGGACTTCGTACCTGTCTCGCCATCTCTCCGATACTTGTAGCTGCATTTACGGCAGTTGCAATAATAGTTGGTATGTCAATGGGTTATACCCCGGAGTCAACCAGCGGGTTCCTTATATTCTTCCTGTTGCTTGCCCTGAGCAGGCTATTCTCAAAGTCTCTGAAAGACTCTATAGAATCACCTTCATTTAAAGTTATTTACCAGACAATAGATGAAAAAATAAGGTATGAGATCCAGTCCGTGATGGATGGTACCGTTAATGAAATAGCAGCATTATCTTCCGGTCTGTTGCTGGCAGGGTTAGGTGTTCTAAGCTTTATAAAACTCATTCACTTTTCCCTGGTTTTGTTTTTTATTATCCTTTTATGGGTATTTGTTGCTTTCAGATTATATACAGAATATAGAAAATCTATTCGAAAAGCGCTGGAGACTGTTGACAGTGATAAATCGGATACAGAAATATCAACTGACCGGATAAGTGGTGAAAACAGATTTACTGCTTACAGGGCATTCAGAACTGATTATTTTGGACTCATCACCGGCGATTATTCGGCCCTGGAAAAAAACAAAAACAAATGCTACCTGGAAAAGATAATTGATCATTCGAGCTCCAAACATGATTTAAATCTACTTCCGGTTCTGAAAAAAATATCTGCTGATACGTCCCTTGATGAATCAATACGCCGATTATCGGCTGAAACTGCAGGGAATATCGAAAAAAACCCGCCTTCACCTGAATCGGGAAATGAGAAAACAGACTATGCCAGGAAAATGCTATTGGGAACAAGGCTTCCGCAAACAACTGAAATCCTGCGTCTTTTGAGAGATAACTCAATTGAATCAAAAAGACTGGCAATTTACATGATCGGTAAATTCAGGTTAACTGATATGTTGCCTGAGGTATGCGGAAATCTGAATAATCCTTCACTCGAAACAGATGCCTTTGCAGTTTTAAGCGCTTTTGGAAAAGATGCATCGGAAGAACTTGTAAGATTTTATATGGTTTCTTCAGGGAATATAAATACCAGCAAAACCATCCTCAGGCTACTGGGCAAAATAGGCACTGCTGAGAGCATGGGATTTCTTTTCTCACGTCTTTGGTCAAATTCGAGACAACTTAAAGAGATTGCTGTTAAATGCCTTATTGACTGTGAATTCAAGCCGTCATCGGATGAAAAGGACCGTCTTCACCAGTTAATTTCCGATACAGTCGGATTGATGACATGGAACCTCTCTGCAAAAGTATGTCTTGAAAAAAATAATGATATTTACCTCCTCGGCATACTGACCAGGGAGATAAACAGGTGGAAAAAATTCCTGTTTAATGTTTTGTCAATAACCTATGATTCAGGATCTGTTAACAAAATAAGGGAAAACCTCGAAAGTGAAACTGTTGAGAGTGTTAACTATGCCCTTGAGATGATAGACATTGTTATTGATGAATCGATTAAACCAAAATTAATTGCTCTTCTGGATATTGTTCCGGATGAAACTAAACTGAAGAATCTTTATCATTTTTTCCCGGGTGAGATTCCCCATTATAACAGGCTTATTGAAGGCATAATTAACCGCGACTATAATCACCTTAGTTTGTGGACTAAGACTTGTACACTCAGAAACATAAAGGAAATAGAGGGAGCTGACATGGCTGAATCAGTGGCAGCACTTCTTTTCAGTCCTGAAGGAATACTTCAGGAAGAGGCTGCCAGATTAATTGCAAGGTCGAGCCGCGAACTGTATAGATCCGTTTCACAGAGAGTCTCAGACTCGACAAAGAAGCGTCTTGACAGGATTGTTAACGGTGAGACTGATGAAAATGAGTTACTTTTTGAAAAAATAAAATTTCTGACAGATTTTTTCAAAGGAACCACTGAGGAAGAGATGCTGGCGCTTTCAGGGGCCATGATTTATTTAAAGGATATTAAAGCCGGTTTAAACTTTCCTTCGGATGGATTTATTATCTGGCCCTTATCAGCCGATAACTCCGGACGGAAGGTATATATAAATTATAAGGATTCTATCCATGTCAATAACCAAAAATTTCAACCTGTGGATAGTTCATCTTATTACCTTTTATCCCTTGATGCTGTGGAAGAGTACCAGAATCATTACCCTGAAAGATCATCCGATATATTGAAATATATTGATAGTAACTAAGAATAACTTAAACAAAATGGCTTCAAGAAAGACAACCATTTTCCGGCAACTGATTTTCAATATTGTAATTCCAACGTTGATCGCCTTACTTGTTTTTGCAGGCATAAATTTTCAACGTACCCGATCTATCCTTGCTTCAGGAACAGATGAAAAGAACAAGCTTCTTTCAAATGAGATCACAAAAATCCTGAAATTCCAGGATATAGCATTTAAACTGATCGAGGAGGAGCTGAATGACCGATTAAAGTCTTTAAATAATATCCTGGTTGATAAGTATTTCGCCAATACCAATAACATCGAAAAACTCGATCTGAAGGAAATTGCAAATAGTATTGGCATGGATACCGGGAATGAGGATATTTATGTAATCCGTACCGACGGGGTTGTAGTAAATACAACGTTCAGACAGGATTTTGGTGTTAATCTGTTTGACCTCGGGGATAAATTTAAATCCTACCTGCTCAACATTTTTAGTTCTGGTAATTATGTTACCGATCTTTTTGCAATTGAAGCAAAAACAAAAAGACCTAAAAAATATTGTTATCAGGCCACTAAAGATAAAAAGTACATAATTGAACTGGGAGCTTATTCGAAAAAGGCTGATGATATAGTTCGGATTATGGAAGAAACTAAAAACGAGATTAAAAATGAGTCAAAAGGCATCATAGATGTGGAATTGTTTCTGATGGCCGATGAGCCTTTCAGCATGAACAAAGATGCGCTCATGGTAGAAGGTCAGAAAAAAATGCTTCTTGCTGCTTTTCAAAATAATGATACAACGTCTTTCGTGGAAAGATATGGAGAGGCCTGGTACCAGTATCAATATATCTACATGGAAAGATCCGCTTCCAATCTTTACAAGGGATCTGTAATAAGAATAATCTCAGATGTCTCTGCACAAAAAGCACTCTTCAGAAATGAAGCTACGCGTTTTATGGTGATTTTCGGAATAACCATACTCATTGTAGCCTTTTTGATTTACAGAAAAACCCGGGTAATCACTCTTCCTATAATAAAACTGGTTGAAAATGTTGACAGAATAACTAACGGAGACCTGCGTGAACGTGCCGAAGTAACAGGCAATAATGAAATTACACGACTTTCGGAAAAATTCAACATGATGATTGCTCAACTTGAGAGTTACTATTATGAACTTGAAGAAAAGGTCAAGGAAAGGACACTCCGGATTGAAAAGCAGAAAGAGGAAATTGAAGAGCAGAAAAAGCATATTATGGACAGTATATACTATGCAAGGCGTATTCAAAATGCCATCCTGCCATCCTTTAACCTTATAGACGCTCATCTGAAAAACTATTTTATATTTTATTTGCCTAAAGATATTGTTAGTGGTGATTTTTACTGGGTGAATGAGGCTGACGGCCTCTTCATGATGGCGGCCGTAGATTGTACCGGACACGGAGTTCCGGGGGCATTCATGTCAATCGTTGGTTATAACCAGCTTAACTATGCCGTGAATGTTAAGAAGGCAAGGAATGCAGGCACTATCCTTGATGAGTTAAACCTTGGAGTTATATCAACCCTGAATGAAAAAAAGAGTGATAATTCGATAAAGGATGGAATGGACATGGCTCTTTGTATTTTTGATTTCGCGGCAAAAAAAGTCGGGTTTGCAGGGGCTAATAACCCACTGCTGCTTATCAGAGATAACACAGTAATAAAGTATAAAGGCGACAGGTTTCCGATAGGCGCTTTCGAAGGGAGCAGCCCTCAATCGTTTAAAAACAATGAAATTGACCTCCGGGAGGGTGATTGTTTCTATCTTTCTTCTGATGGTTTTGCTGACCAGTTTGGAGGACCGGATAATAAAAAGTTTATGTTCAGGAAATTCGAAGAGCTGCTTCTTGCGATACATTCTTTGCCGATGATTGATCAGAAAGAGATTCTGCAAAAAAAACTATATGAATGGATGGGCATAAATGACCAGGTTGATGACATCCTTGTAATTGGTATTAAAGTCTAGTAAGGTATATTTCATTATGGGACCAAAGAGAGACAATAAAAACTTCAATCCTTTTCCAGGGCTTAGGCCTTTTGCTCCTGACGAAAGTGATTTGTTCTTCGGACGCGGGGGAGAGAGTGAGGAGGTCCTCGATAAGCTTCTTAAAAACAGGTTTGTAACTGTTATTGGTGCATCGGGAAGTGGTAAGTCATCACTCATCTATTGCGGCGTATTACCGAAGGTAAGAAATCTGAAAAGTGAGGATACTTCCGGATGGAGGATCATTTCTTTCAGACCGGGAAATGATCCCTTTGGAAATATGGCGGATGCATTGTCAGAGAATCTTTCGTCAGAGGGAAAGATCAATATCAACAGGAATGATGTTCTTTCCGGGATCCAGGATACCCATGAAGGCATTTCAGCTGTGATCAGGAAATTTACAGGTAATTCTGACCAGAGGATCTTGTTTGTGATCGACCAGTTCGAAGAACTTTTCAGATATGGATCACTTGGGAAAGCTGATATCTCTTCTGCTCCCGCTGGAAGATTTGTGGATTTCATGGTAAACGCTGTCAGCCAGCGTTCAACTAACATCTTCACAATTGTTACAATGCGTTCAGATTTTATTGGAGAATGTGCACACTATCAGGGTCTTACCCAGCTTATAAATAACAGTAATTATCTCGTTCCTCACATGGGTCGGGAAAACTACAGGGAAGCAATTGAAGGACCGGTAAAATATGCCGGGGCTAAAATTGATCCGGTTCTTATGGAAACTCTTCTAAACGATATTGGTGATAGTACCGATCAGCTGCCTGTTCTGCAGCATGCAATGATGAGAACATGGTCGCACTGGCGTGAACTCGATGAGTCCGACAGGCCAATAAGCAAATCTGACTATGACTCTGTAGGTACCATGAGCGATGCAATGTCGTTACATGCCAATGAAGCTTATGAGGAACTCAGTTTGCGCGGGAAAGAGATTTGTGAGATTATGTTTAAGACCATTACGGAAAAAGGAACTGATAATAAAGGATTACGTCATCCTTCGGGGGTTAAATCTATAAAATCCATAGCCGGATGTACCAGCGGGGAATTATTTGAGGTTGTTGAAAAATTCAGAATACCTTCAAGGTCGTTTATTACACCAAGACAAAATGTTCCTTTGGATGAGGACTCAATAATAGACCTCTCGCATGAAAGTCTTATGCGTTTGTGGGACAGGCTGAGGGAATGGGTTGACGATGAGGCCTCATCGGTTCAGATGTATAACCGGCTGTCGGAAGCGTCAGCTATGTATCAGCAAGGCAAGACCAGTTTATGGAGGCCCCCCGACCTGCAGCTGGCAATAAACTGGCGCGATCAGCATAAACCAACACTCACCTGGGCACAACGGTACAACCCTGCATTTGAGAGGGCTATGGTTTATCTTCGTACAAGTGAAAAGGAATATCTTGAAGAAGAGGAAAATAAGATACGGCTCCAGAAAAGGCAAATGAAGAGAACAAGACTTATAGCCATGATTCTGGGTGTTGCTGCAATTATATCTGTCGGATTCATGCTCTTTGCTTTTGTTCAGAAAATTGCCGCCGACAGGCAAACAATACTGGCCGAGCAAAGAAAGACAGAGGCAGAGAAACAAAAATCCATAGCCGATTCGTCGACAGTTGTAGCTACTCAACAAAGAACATTGGCAGTTGCAAGCGCTACCCTTGCTGACCAGAGAGCTGAAGAGGCAAGAATTCAGAAAGAAAACGCCGAAAGGCAAAAACAGATAGCAGTACTTAACGAAGACCGCGCTAAGCTTAGCGAAATCCTGGCAAACCAGCAGAAAGATTCTGCAACACAGGCAAAGGAGCTGGCTGTAAAAAATGAACAGAGAGCCAATATGGAAAGAGAAACAGCGTTGCGTCTGAGGATGTTATCTATTGGTAAGGCTATGTCAATTAAGTCTTTGCAGGCACAGGGGCAGAAGGACCTCCAGGCACTTCTCGCTTATCAGGCATATCTATTCAATAAGAAAAATAGCGGACTTGAAAACGATGCTGATATATACGCCGGCTTATATAATGTTGCACGTCAGTACGGGAGTTCAAATTATAAGTCTTATAACGGTCATAATGGAGAAATAAGAAGCCTTGCTTTTGTTCCCGGTAAAAACGAATTCTTCAGCTCAGGTTATGATGGTAAGATCCTCAAATGGTCCCTTGACGGAAAGGACCAGACACTTCAGGTTGTATATTCAGGAAGCGATATTATCGAGATTCTGGCTGTCAGTCCCGATGCTGCATGGCTAGCTTGCGGAAGCAGTAATTCAACAATCAGAATGATCCCATTGAAACCAAATAATGCAGAATATGAATTGACCGGACATAAGGGTAAAATAAAATCGCTTATTTTCTCTTTTGACGGGAAATTTCTCTATTCAGCTTCACTTGACGGGAAGGTTCTTAAATGGGATCTTGCAGCCCGTACAAATACCAATGTTAGTGACGGATCGTTGCAGATAACCTCAATTGATATCTCCTCAAATGGAAATTATATTGCTGGAATAAGTACTGACGGTAGTGTTGTTGTTTGGAACCCCGGGAGTAAACCTGATACTTTCACAATTGAGACTTCCGGAAAGAGTATTAAGGTAATAAGATTCTATCCGGATACTAACCTTCTTGCACTTGGCGATATTAACGGAAATGTTGAATTATGGGATATCTCAACCCGTAAGAAGATTTCAGAAGTTAAAGCCCATGATGCCCAGATAAATGATATCCAGTTTAACACAAAACTGAAACAGATGGCAACAGCCAGTAACGATAAGAAGCTAAAAATATTTAATCTGATAGATCCTTCTGACCTTACTGAACCGCCTATTACTTTTTCAGATAATGAAGGTTTTGTCCTCATTTTGCAATTCAGTCCCGATGGACAGTTAATTGTATCAGGAGCCTACGAAGGAAGCCAAAACCTTGTAAGCCGCCCATCACATGTTGATTACTTTGTAAAGGATATATGCAATATTGTTTCAAGAAATATGAAGCCGGAGGAATGGAATACTTATGTTGGCAAAGATATCCCATTCGAAAAAACCTGTCCGGAAAAGAATTACAGTATTAAAGTGGATGAAATTAAAAAATAACGATTTTACACAGATGAAAATCCAGTTACCGGTTACAATACAACTAAACCTGCTTAATATTTTACTTTTTTCATTATTACCTTTAATTAGTTATTCGCAGGATACAGGAAGTTGTGCCGGGAAGCTTAAAAACGCACAGTCTCTTTTTGATAAAGGACAGGTTGAACAGGTTCCTTCAATGCTTATGGATTGTATGAAATCGGGTTTCAATCGTGAGGAATCACTTACGGCTTATAAACTTCTTATTCAGGCGTATCTGTTTGAAGAGAAGCTTGATCTTGCTGATTCCACCATGCTTGCATTTCTTAAAAAAAATCCTGAATATCAAATCAGCCCAACAGATCACTCCAGCTTTGTTCATCTCTTCAATAATTTCAAAGTGAATCCTGTAGTTCAGATCTCATTTCACTTTGGTTCAAACCTGCCATTTCTTTTTTTAATTGATAGGGTGTCTTCATCCAGTGTTCCCGGGGAAAGTGTTTACAGTACTGATGCTCTTAACCTGTTTTCGTCTGTTGAGGCCAAATTCCGGCTGAACAAAAAAATTGAAATGAATGTTGAAGCCGGGTACTCACAGATCGCCTTTATGAACGTTGAGGATTTCATGGGATTCGGGAAAATAAAATACACAGAAACCCAGAAGAGGATTGAGATACCACTGAGTATTACATATAATATATTAAGTATTGGCAAATTTACGCCATATGGTCGTTTCGGTATTGGATCGGCGTTAACCCTGGGATCTACCGCACAAGCATCTTTCGAGCCTTCTGATATCAATAATCCCTTCAAACACACAGGAACTGATATTAACAGGGCTGATTCCCGTATTTTTATGGATCTGTTCGTCCAGGTTGGGGGCGGTATCAAATTTAAAACCCGGGGAGGATTTATTCTTGCTGAAGTACGATCGGACTTTGGTCTGTTTAACCAGACAATAAGAGGAGGGCCTCTTGCTGAGGAACTAAGATGGTACTATTACTATGTTGATAATGATTTTCGTATTAATTCATTGAATTTCAGCATAGGATATACTCAGATATTTTATAAACCTACAAAAAGAAAGGAGTAAAACATGTCACGGAAATATCTTGTTATGCTTTTTGTTATGATTCTTTCGGCCTGTGAAAAAACTCCGGATACAAATGAAGTAATTCTGAAGTACTATGGCGATGCATACGAAGATATCGGGTACAGTGTGGCAAAGGTTGAAAATGGCTATGTTATTGCCGGTCAGCTTACCGAAATAAAACGCGACGTAAGTAATTATATCACAGGATCTGCAAAAAGATTTGGTGTAATCAAAACTTCTTCCGATGGTAATATGATCGGGGAAAGAATTATTCTGGGGGACTCAATTACTGCCATAGCATCAAAAGTTCTTGCACTTACCGATGGATCAATAATTTGTACAGGTTATGTAAATAGTACCAAAACGCAACAGGATATTCTTGTTGTTAAACTTGATAACAAAGGGAAAATCTTACTGCAGAAGATCTTTAGTAGTGATGGCAACCAATATGGAACGGATATTATTAAAACGCAGGAGGGATTTCTGATACTCGGAACAACTGATAAGAAGCGTGAACCATCCACAGATTTTACAGGTAATGCGGCAGGTAAAAAAGATATTCTTCTTGTCAGGATCAATGAAAACCTGGAATCTGTTGGGTTACCAGTGGCTACCGGATTTATTGGAAATGATGAAGGCAAAGTCCTCCGGAATGACATAAATGGAGGGTACATAGTAGTGGGAACAACCGACAGATCGGACAAACCAAAATCTGAACAGGCCGGGAATAACATTTTTCTTCTCAGGGTTAATGCAGATTTTAGCGCTACCCAATTCAGAATACTTGGCGGTGTAAAAGACGAGTCTGCAGCTGATATTGAGGTTTTGAGTGATGGATATTTTGTGGCCGGTACAATTGGAAATGATGGAGATGAACAATCGGGATATGTTTGGTCGATATCTTCAAATATCAATGCCGGGCCTGTCTCTGAACATGCCATCGATATCGAGCCATCGTTGACAGCTAAATCTTCATTTTCACTTAAAGCAATATGCAGGTATAAAATAAATTCATACCTGATGGCCGGACAATATGGAACCGGTTCTTCTGCCAGGATGCTCGTTTTTTCAACAGATGCTGATGGCAATTTTGTGGAAGGTAAGATTAAAGTTGAAGGTGGTACAGGGTCACAGGTAGCATACGATATTATATCTGACGGAGATGATATCATCGCTGTTGGCAAAAACAGTTATGAAAACAATTCCATGATCAGCTTACTCAAATTCAGATTTTGATAAATCAAAGATTATCTAATGCCGGGAATAACTCCAGAATAATAATAAAATGAGAAGACAATCTTTTATATTGATATTAATACTGTCCCTGTTCACAATCAGGATGACAGGTCAATGTGTAACTGCTGGCGGAGCGATGACTGCAATTTGTCAGGGTGGTACCTCTGATGTATTGGGAGGTTCATTTGGAGACACATCCACCGGTGCAACCTGGTCATCTGATGACCCGGGAGGCACCTTTGCAAATAACGAAGGAAGTACCCCTGGATTAGCAACTTTCACAGCCTCGGCTTCTGCTCCTTCACTGGTTACTTTAACCCTGACCTCAATAGGGGGAGCATGCGCCGGAACAACTGTCACTAAACAGATTACGGTAAATCAAAACCCTACCGTTAACGAAGGTGGCGTACTGAGTAATATTTGCCAGGAAGGAACATCAGCTGCTTTAGGAGGGTCATTCGGAGGAGGAGCTACTGGTGCCGTATGGTCTGATGGAAGTGCAGGGGGAAGCTTTACAGGCAACGGAGGTTCCACACCCGGAACTGCAACTTATACTGCATCAGCAGCTTTCACTTCCCCGGTAACCTTAACTTTAACTACCAGCGGAGGATTTTGTGGTCTAAAAACGGCAAGTAAATCATTAACAGTTATTACAAAACCATTGCCTGACAATGTTCAAATCAACGGTTCCCTGAAAGAATTTGCCACTTTAACAGTATCATATGATTACACACCAGGTCCCTGTTTTCCCGAGATTTTATCCTTAACCGAAATTTCCTGGTACAGGGCAAATAACAGCGGAGGATCGGGATCTGCATTTATTACTACAAAGACAGGAGAAGACAAAACTCTTGTTCTTTCCTCCTCAGAGGTGGGCAAATTTATTCAGGTCAGGGTAAAACTGTCGGATGGAACAATCCTTTTGAGCACCGTTTCAAGTATAGGTTGGGCCGGTCCGGTTGCTTCTAATGAGAAGCCTGTCGCAAGCAGTGTTTCAATATCCGGATTGCTAAAGGTAACCAATACAATTACAGGTGAATACGTGTATTCTGATACAGAAAGTGACCCGGAAGGCGGTACAATTTACGAATGGTACAGGGCAGATAATGCTTCAGGTTCAGGATCTGTTATAATAACCGGGGCTACAACAAAAACATATATACTCACCAAAAATGAAAGGGATAAATATATCCGTTTCAAAGTAACACCTAAAGCCTTATCCGGTACTACCCCGGGCATTTCCGTACCGACCATATGGATCGGTCCGGTTACCGATAATCCTCCGGTGGCAACAAATGTATTAATTACCGGATTAGCCAAAGTTGGGAATGTTATTACCGGACATTATCAATATTCAGATACTGAGGGTGATCTTGAAGCGACATCAACCTATCAGTGGTACACCGGAACAAGTGCAACCGGGGCAGGATCTGCAACAATTGGCGGTGCAACTTCAATATCATACCTGCTTACTAATAATGAAATTGGTAAGTATATTGGTTTTTCAGTAATACCTTTTGCACAGGCTGGTATCCCGGAGGGAATTATGGTAAAAACCGGAACCTGGATGGGACTGGTTACCAATGATAAACCCGTTGCTGCCTCAGTTTCAATAACAGGATCATTGAATGTAAATGGAGTATTGACTGGTCATTATATTTATTCAGACACTGAAGGTGATACTGAAAGCGCATCATCATATCAATGGTATTCGGCAAATACCTTAGGAGACCCATATACGACAATTTCAGGAGAGACCGGTATTGCTCATTCGGTAGGGATGACAGAACAGGGTAATTATTTTATATTTCATGTTACACCAAAAGCAATCTCGGGAACTGCCACAGGGGATGAAGTAGTAAGTCCGGCTTATGGTCCGGCTAATACAAAACCATATGCTGATAACATAACGATTTCAGGGACAGCTGCTATAGGCTCTACCCTTACCGGCAGCTATCTCTATCATGATATTGATGGTGATCTTCAGGGGACATCATCTTTCAGATGGTTAAGGAACCCGACCGATCCGATTCCCGGGGCTACCAGTATTTCATATGTTTTAACCTCTGATGATGAAGGATATAAGATTACATTGGAGGTTACTCCTGTTTCCTCGGGAACAGCCTACCCTTCTGCCGGATCCGCTGTAAAGAGTGCTGAAACATCCATAGTCGTTGACCCTGTCACGGGTGTTCCGGAAGCAAAAGATGTTTGCATTGACGGGATAAGGACTGCAGGTCAGACGCTAACGGGGAAATATTATTACAATTTCCATAAGTCTGAAGGGACTTCGGAACATCACTGGAACAGAAATGGAATACCTATAATTGGCGCTACGGGAATTCATTACATTCTGAAACAGACTGAAGATATTGATACTGATGCAGACATTACTTTTTCTGTAACTCCGGTATCATCCAACATTCCTGCCAGAACCGGTGCTATGGTAACGAGTATTCGTCTCGCACGGATCGCCTTGTTAAAAGACAATTACAGTGTGGCAGAAAGCGATGTGGTTTTAACTGCTAATGAAACAGGTGGTGTATTTTCCGGACCAGGAGTAAGTGGCGGGATTTTTTCTCCCAGAATTGCAGAAACTATTGGTAGTCCTCATACTTTAGCTTACCTGCTTAATATTTTAAGCCCTACACATAATTGTTCTCAACAGTCAACAAAGCAAGTTAATGTAAAGCCAAACGTTGCCTATTTCGACGGCTTTGAACCGTTATATTGCCATGATAGTGGGGAAGATGTAATAACCGTTTCCAATATCCCGGTGGGTTCAGACAGCTATCTTTTCAAACTGACTAATCCAAAAGGGCTTATCAGTCAAACTGGT
Source organism: Bacteroidales bacterium (assembly GCA_025358455.1). GTDB lineage: Bacteria > Bacteroidota > Bacteroidia > Bacteroidales > VadinHA17 > LD21. The sequence goes on along the minus strand of JANYJP010000056.1, from coordinate 5,339 downwards.
ATCACAGCAATTATTGATCCGGGTAAAATGAGTCCGGGGGAAAATGCAGATACTTTATATTTTTCATATTCCGATTTATTGGGTACGCGTTTTCGGATAAGTCAGCCGTTCGTTATTGATTCAGTCGGGGAAGCAATGAAGATTATAAACCTCGATGCGTCATATTGCTTAAGTGAACCAAAAATATATATTTCAGTTGAAGGTGTATACCCTCCTGGTGGAACTGCCATATGGTCAGGTGATATTTTATCGGATGAAAAAGTAACTTCAGCAAACATGGATCCTGCACTCGGGTTGGCCGGGCATTCATACCCTATAACTTACCGGTACAAGTCTTTAGCAGGTTGCTATAGTGCTGTTCTTCCAAAAGATGTAACATTAAATCCATTACCTGATCCATCATTTGCTCTGAGTCCGACCTGCAATATTGATGGGGGAGAAATACCTCTGGTCCCAATACAAACTGGCGGAGTATTTAGCGGAAACGGTGTCTCCGGGAATAAATTTTTTCCTGCCCTGGCAGGACTTGGAGAATATGAGATTACTTATAGTATAACCGATGCAAATAATTGTTTTAAAACTCTGGGTAAAAAAACAACAATCAGAAAAGCCAAGGGTGAATTTTCTGGTATTCCTTCGGTTATTTGTTCCAGTGATACCACATATAATGTTAAAGTCTCATCATTACCTGCAGGTGTAACAATTACTGGTTTTATAAATACAAAGAAATCGTTAATCTATACTCCGGGCGCCCTCAATGCATATTATAAAGTAAATGATGCCGGGTCAGGTATGGATACTCTGACCTTCTCGTATAAATGGGACGGAATTGATTATAGTATATCTACAAAGGTTAACGTTGATAGTTTAGGTCAGGTTGTAATAAGAAATCTTTCCCCAGATCAGCTGATATGCAATAATATTGCTCCGTTTGAGCTATTTACATCCATAAACGGAGGCGTTTTTGCCGGTCCTGTAACAGGGGGTTATCTCGATCCTTTAAAAGCAACCGGAAGTACATCTGTTACATATGTTTACACTAATCAGAAAACTGGTTGTTCAACATATACAACTATACCGATTACAATTTACCCGGCGCCAAAAGTATCATTTATACCCCGTGATGTGTGTATTGAAAGCAATACTGATACCACTTTCTTCATCAATAATACTACCTCAGTAAGTCCTATAGAGTCATGGTTATGGGAATTTAGTGATGAAGGCGGTTCTCAGACAAGCCCTGAAAAATATGCCGGCTATCTTTATAGAACTGGTAGTTTTCATAAAGTATCGCTTACTGCAACTACTGTAAACAATTGCGCGGCCAGTAAAGATCTGAATATTGATTTTGGAGTTAAGCCCAGGGCAGATTTCTACTGGAAAAAAGATTGCATGCACCCAAACGATTCGATAAGCCTGTTTGATTCAACAACGTCGCCGACTCTGATAGTATCAAGAAGTTGGAGCCTTCTTAATGGACCGGAGTTTAGTACGGGTAAGAACACAAAATATATTAAGACCGATACGGGATATCTCAATTTCCGCTATATAGTAAAAACAAACTATATAAATTGTTCTGATACAGCCTTTAAAGCTGTTTATATACGTCCTTCGATTCCAATTCCATCGGATGGTTATTTCCAGAACTTTGAAACAGGAAAAGGGGGTTGGGTAAAAGGAGAATCAACAGCCAACTCATGGTTATTTGGTACCCCTGACAGGCCGGTGATCGACAGCGCAGCCTCAGGTAAAAACGCATGGTTTACAGGTTATAGTCTGACCGTACCAAAAATCGAATCGTCTTCAATTGTATCACCATGCTTTGATTTTACAAATTCTGAAAGGCCGGTAATAAGATTTAAACAATGGAGAAGATTTACCAGGGAAAGGGATGGTTCTGCGCTTCAGTATAAGATTGGAGATGAACGTACCTGGCAATATTTAGGTACTCTCAACGATGGCATAGAATGGTTTAATTCTGCTGTAATCAAAGGACGACCGGGTGGCGACCAGCTGGGATGGACAAATATGGGAACGCCTGATAAGCACTGGATCGAATCAGGCCATACACTTGATGAATTAAAAGGGAAATCTGATGTGAAATTCAGAATAGCCTACGGCTCAGATGGCTTTTCTGACCAGGATGGGATCGCGTTTGATGATATCCGGATAGGTGAGAGGATGAGAAACGTTTTGCTTGAACATTTTACTAACATGTCTGATAATTTAAGCAGTAGCGCCAATACCCTGGTAAATGCAATTTCGTCGGGTAAAAAGGGAGATATGATAAATATACAATACCATACTAATTTCCCGGGCCCTGATCCATTTTATGATTATAATCCCGGAGATGCAAGTGCAAGAATACTGTTTTACGGTTTAATGCGTGCTCCTTATACTTTTTTAGACGGAGGGACAAAAAAAGATTTCGCGAACATCTATGATGATGATATTGCTAAAATTGACAACAACGATATTACAAAGCGGAGTCTTATCAATTCAAAGTTTGCTATATCTCTTGATCCGGTTATTTCCGGAGGTATTTTGTCAATCAAAGGTCAGATTACAGCCCTTGAAGACATAAATGCAGATAATCTTGCTCTGTTCCTGGCTGTGACTGAAAAGGAAAACAAAGACAATTACACAGGTGCTCAGGGTGAAAAAATCTTTTACAACGTTTTCAGAAAGTTCGTCCCTGATGCAGGTGGAATAATCATGAAGAACAGCTGGACTAAAGGTGAAGTTGTTTCAATTGCTGAAAAAACCTGGCCTGTGGAGAAGATACTGCGTGCGTCAGATATTGAGATTGTCGCGTTTCTGCAGAATGCTGTTACTAAGGAAATTTACCAGGCATTCTCGGTAATCAAACCAAATGTTATAGTTGGCATAGAAGACCCGGGCCTGGGTAAACCGGGTGCTTTTGCCCTATATCCTAATCCTGCCCGCGATAAAATAACTATCGCTTTTGAGAAACCGCTTACAACAGAAGCTGATATTATAATATATGATTTTCGTGGACTGCAGGTAAATTCTTATAAAGCAGGACCAGGATCATTGGATTTCACAATTGAAAATCCGGGTCTGAGAGGTGGTATTTATCTTGTAAGGGTTTCTATGAATGGCATTGACTTCGCGTTTAAGAAACTGGTAATAACAGGGAAATAGAGTCTTAATTTTTAACTAAATTCGCACCCGAATCCGGTACCCTGAACAAGGGTACCTTCTTTTATGTTTATGTATTTATTTAGCCATTTGTAATATGAAGAACACAAAAGCATTTTTAATGATACTCGATGGTTGGGGAATCGGTGACGGATCCAGATCGGATGTAATAAGCCAGGCGCCAACACCAAACATCACTTACTATAAAAACCACTATGCCAATTCCATCCTTCATGCCTCAGGGGAGGATGTTGGTTTGCCGGATGGCCAGATGGGTAATTCTGAAGTGGGCCATCTTAATATAGGCGCCGGAAGAATAATCTACCAGGATCTGGTAAAAATTAACAAGGAATGCAAGACAGGAGATCTCAGAAAGAATAAGGTACTTATAGATGCATTCTCTTATGCACGGGATAATAATAAGCAGGTACATTTTCTGGGATTAATGTCCGACGGAGGAGTACATTCACTTGACAAACATCTCTATTCGCTATGCGACATGACGATGGCTTATGACCTGAAAAATGTCTTTATACATGCATTTGGCGATGGACGGGATACGGACCCCAGAAGCGGTATAGGTTATGTGAAGAACTTGTTGGATCATCTTAAGAAGTCAAACGGACGGGTTGCATCTTTCATAGGTCGATATTATGCCATGGACCGGGACAAGCGATGGGAGAGGATAAAAGAGGCTTATGATCTGATAGTAAGTGGTAAAGGAACCCCTGCAGTAAATATTATTGATGGAATGCAGGAGTCATATAATGCAGGTGTCACAGATGAGTTCATGAAACCAATTGTGATTATTGACGCGAATGGGGACGCGATCGGAAAGGTAAAGGAGGGAGATGTAATTGTATTCTTCAATTTCAGAAACGACAGGACAAAAGAACTGACAATTGCACTGACACAGAAAGACATGCCTGAAAATGGTATGAAAACCATACCACTTTACTATTGCACAATGACGCCTTATGACGCTACATTTAAAGGGCTTCATATTATTTACGATAAGGATAATGCTAAAGATACTATCGGAGAGGTGCTTGCAGCAGCAGGAAAACGTCAGCTAAGGATAGCAGAAACAGAAAAATACGCGCATGTCACATTCTTCTTCTCAGGAGGAAGGGAGGAAAAGTTTAAGAATGAAGAAAGAATTATGATCCCATCGCCAAAGGTGGCAACATATGATCTGCAGCCTGAGATGAGCGCCTATGGTGTAAAAGATGCAGTTATTAAAGAGATAGAATCCGGGAAATTTGATTTCATCTGTCTTAATTTCGCAAACGGCGATATGGTTGGCCATACCGGGGTATATGAAGCAATAAAGAAAGCTGTAGCAACGGTGGATGAATGTGCCGGAGCTGTAATCAAAGCAGCACATTCTGCAGGATTTGACGTAATAATCATTGCCGATCATGGAAATGCAGATATGGCAGTTAATCCTGATGGGTCACCGAATACGGCTCATTCGCTTAACCCAGTTCCGATAATTCTTGTAAGTGAACATTATAAAAAGATAAAGGAGGGGATCCTTGCTGATGTTGCTCCCACACTGCTTACTATTATGGGTATTGGCATTCCTGAAGAAATGACCGGGAAGGTGCTGGTGTAGATCTTTATTATGCTCAGAATCGACGATACAATATTCAGTTTCGACATTCTCGAAAAGAAATTCAGATGTAACCTGCCATTATGTATGGGCAATTGTTGCAGAGATGGTGACTCCGGAGCCCCGTTAAGTAATGAAGAAGCTAAAATACTTGAAGATATCTGGAGCCGGGTAAAGCCATACCTCAGACCTGAAGGGATAAAGGTAATTGAAGAAAAGGGAAGAAGCATCACTGACTTTGAAAATGAGAAGGTAACCCCATTGATTGGTAATGAGGAATGTGCTTACGCAATTTTAAAAGATGATATCTTCATGTGTGGGATAGAACAAGCCTGGTCTGAAGGTAAAGTCAACTTCCGGAAACCTCTGTCATGTCACCTTTTTCCTGCACGCGTCAAATATTTCTCTGATTTCAGGGCTGTCAACTATGAAGAACTTGCAATATGTTCACCTGCTCGAAATACAGGCGAACAGGAGGAAGTGTATCTCTACGAGTTTCTTAAAGAACCGCTGATCAGAGCTTTCGGCGAAGAAATGTATAATGATTTGTGTATCGCTGCAG
>JANYJP010000055.1 GCA_025358455.1 Bacteroidales bacterium | reverse complement strand
TTATTTTTTCTCTTTATCTTCTTTTTCTTCCTTCGCCTCAGTTTTTTTGATAACCTTTCCTGAATTGTCAAAAACAACCTCAAGTGATGTTTCACCTTTTTTCAAAGCCAACTCAAAACCCTTCATCTTTGGATTCTCAATTGTCGATATCTCACCTGTTTTAAATCCTGAAAAATCTTTTTTCAAAGTATTTGTCACAGCTGCAGGCAGCTCTTTTTCACTTATTTCTGATTCAGTTTCCAGCCAGATACCTTTTTCATCAAAACTGGAAGACATCTCTTTTCCATTAACCTTAAATTCAGCCTCCCATTCATTGGCTTCTTCACTAACCCATTTTACAGACTGTGCAGCAGGATATTTTTTAGCAAATTCTTTTTTAACATTTTCCGGAGCTGTTTTTTGACTGAATACCGGAACGGAGAAGAATGCCAATGCAACGAAGAGAATAAAAATGTTTTTCATAAATTTAAATTTTTAGTTTATAATTGCGAAAATAAAAACAAAATCTGTATAGAAATGGTATTTAAAATTTAACTTTAAAAGTATGTTGATCATCCTTATATTCATAGCTGATTTCCCATCTGTTAAGTCTGCATATCTCTTTAACTATAGCTAACCCCAATCCCTGAGAAACAGTTGATTTATCTATCTTATAAAACCTTTCAAAGAGCTTGTCAGAGGGAACTGACAGAGGAGAACCGGTATTTGAAATTCCGAGATAACCTGTACGAAGTCTGATATTTATAATTCCTTCTTTAAGTGAATGTTTAACCGCATTTCCAAACAGATTCATAATCATTGACTCCGTCAGGAAAAAGTTTGTTTCAAGATAAACTTCCGGTTCAATCTCTTTTTTTAGAATCAATGATTTACTTTTAATGTGATCTTCAAATAATTTTATTTTTTCTTCCAGTAGTTCTGACAGATTTACCCTGCTTTTTTCAGGAAACTGATAATTGGCTATTTTAGTGAGAAGTAATAAAGTCTGAATAAGTTTTGAAATTCGTTGAACAGAGGTATACGCGGACTTAATTAATTCTGCCTGATCTTTTTTTATGTCCGGATACTGTATAAGTGCCTCAAGTCTGGATTGGATAACGGCAAGTGGAGTTTGAATTTCATGTGACGCATCTTCAGTAAATCGTTTTAACGATTGATAATCAGATATTACTTTTGAAGTAAGATTCTCAAGTGTTTTATTCAACTCTGTGAATTCGTCTATTTCGTTTACAGTCGAAAGCTTAAATTCATGGTCATCCGGGGAAAATCCTTTGAGATGATCAAGTGTACTATAGAAGGGTTTCCAGATATTAATAGAGAGTTTTCTGTTAATGAAATATAAGCTGATATTGAGAAGTGCAAATACCAGACCAATAACAACTCCGATTATCAATAACAGATCGCTTTTTTCCAACAGAGTATCCCTGGCCACAATCAGATACATCTGGCCTTTTATTATTTTGACAGAACTGATCTGTCTGAATGGGATAGACTCTCTTTCAGATTCATCGAATAAAAGTGTGTCAACGGTATTGGCCGGTCTGATCGTTTGTCCATAAACCTTTCTGACTTCTATAAAGGGGTAATAATATGGAACAGTGTTGTCTCTTTCAATAGCTCTGACAATACTATCCATATCGGACTTTAATTTTTCGTTTAACTGGTCCTCAAAAATGAATGAGAGAACAAAATATATTAATACACCTGCAACAACAAAAGCTGAGGCTGAAATGATAAAATATGTTCTGTTAGTCTTTTTTAGCAGTTTCATCAATCCGAAAATTTATAACCTATTCCATATAGGTTATGGATGTAGTTTCCTCCATTTTTTTGCCTGATCTTCTTCCTGAGGTTCTTGATATGGCTATAAACGAAATCGAAATTATCAGCGTAGGAAATACTATCTCCCCATACATGTTCAGCTATAGATTCGCGGGTAATCAATTTATTTCTGTTAACCATGAAATATAGCAATATATCATACTCAGTCTTTGTAAGATCAATAATTTCTCCATTGACAGAAATTTCATTGGATTCGACATTTATTTTTATTTCGTTAAATATTAACTCATTAGTGCCATCAAAATGTCGTCTTCTTGCCAGCGATTTGATCCGTGAGTTTAATTCAGCCAGATGAAATGGCTTTGAAATATAATCATCTGCCCCCATATCCAGCCCTTTGATTTTATCATCAAGTGAATTTTTTGCTGAGACAATTAAAAGACCAGCCTCTTTGTTTCTTTCCTTAATTAATTTTATCAGATCAAGACCATCGCCACCCGGTAAAGTAAGATCAAGTATAATTATATCATACTTAAAAACTGATAACGAATCTTCAGCTTCAAAATAGGAGGATGCTGATTCACAAAGAAAACCTTCAGAACCAAGATAATTATTCATTATCTCAACCAGGTCTTTCTCATCTTCAATAATCAGGATCTTCATTGTTTATAGTCTGTTATCGTACTCAATCTCTTTCTTTTTCTTCTGGTTACCAAAGGTATAAGTAATCCCGGCATATATAATCCGCGCACTGCGTCTTCTGATAATTTTTTCGTATAATTGAGGGGTATCAATAATAGTGCTGTTTCTAAGTGAATTGAAAATATCTGAAACGGTTGCTATCAGGACCAGCTTTCTGTTGAAAAACTCTTGTTTGAATCCCGAATTTATTACAAATGAAGGTAACTGTCTGCCCTGTGGAGTAAGATTTTCAGCAAAATAGCTCGAGGTAATTTGAAGCACAGTACTTTTTGAGAGATTTATGCCTGCACTCAGATTTGCACTCCAGGTAATGATTGATTTGCTTTTACTGTATCCAAGATTTGAAGCATCGATCCTATTATAAAAAGTGTTGGTACTAAGATTTATATTTCCAATGGTACCAAATGTTTTCGAAAGAACCAATTCCAATCCTGCTGAACCACTTTTAATTAGGTTTTCACGGGTAGTTAGCTTGATAGTGTCATTAATATACCTGGTAATATCTGTCATTCCATTATAAGTGTAACGGTAATAGATTGTTGAAAGGAAAGTTGTGCTATTCTTTTTATACTGATACCCAAATTCAACAGAATGAACATCTGCAGGTTTAAGATGCGGGTTTCCCCTCCGGAGATTATATGGATCGGCATATTCCGGGAATGGGTTAAGTTCATCACCTTCCGGTCGACGGATCCTATGGCTGTAATTTAATTGCAATTCATGAAGCTCGCTTAACTTATAAGTGAAATGCAGGGAAGGGTAGATTCTGAAATACCTGTTTTTCATATTGGTATCGGTAGTGACCTGATTTGCATCCAGAAATGCCTGTTCAGCCCGGATTCCGCCAAGGATACCAATTTTTCCGATCTCCTGAGAATATGTTCCATAAAGTACATGGATATTTTCTTTATAGATAAAATGATTTGTTTTTACGATATCTTTTACCCATAAGCCCGAAAGAGGATCATAATTTTCGCCAAAAAAATCCATATCGTTATTTCTGGATTCAAGAATGTACCCGGTTTCTATTTTAATGTTTTCCGAAACAGGGTTAACATACTCAACAGAAAATTGCGATTCATTATCACCTTGTTTGATAAGTGTATTATCATAAGTCGGCGATATAACAGGTATCCGGTAAATATCAGAATAGTGGTTATCTTCAATCTCATTTGAGAAGGAAGTTGTATACCCAACAGTAAGTTCGTGACCCTCTTTTTTAAAAGAATGAACATAATTTGCAGCTAATTCAAGATCTTTCTCAAATTCCGGATCCCGGCGCGTGCGATCATAATCTTTGGTAACTGAGAAGTCTGTGGACTGCCAAAGATTTATATCCTTCGAATTACGGATAAAACTCCGGTAATTATAATTAGTTGTCACGCCTATTGTGTTATGGGCGTTAATTTTATAATCAACACCTGCTTGTAAAATATGTGAAATTGGTCTTGACAAATCGCGTGAGGCTACATGAGTATAATTAATTGTATCTGCTCCCGAAATATAATGTTTCCGGTTATCATCTGAATATCTTAAACGTTCATCCTGGCGAATACTATAGCTCCCGAATAAATTTAACTTACCCGGATTGTAGTTGATCGAAAAATTACCGTTGTAGCGATTGTCATTCCCCGCGTTTACCGATGCCTGACCGTTTAAGCCAAGGCTTTTATCCTTTTTAAGAACAATATTTATGATACCTGAAGTTCCATCGGGTTTGTATTTGGCAGAGGGATTGGTAATAACCTCAATCTTTTCAATTGAACTTGCCGGCATCTGCTGAAGTACAGCTGCTCTGTTTGTTCCCATCAGTGAGGATGGTTTGCCATTAATAAGAAACATTACATTGTCTGATCCCCGGAGGCTTACATTGCCATCAATATCAACCTGTACTGATGGGACATTCTGAAGTAATTCGCTTACAGATCCGGTTTTGCTCATAACATCCTGACCAACATTGAAGGTTCTCCGATCGATGGAATTAACAAATGTCGAATGTTGTGCAGTGACTGAGACATCTCCCAGCATTGCAGTTGATTCGGAGATATATAATTTACCAAGATTATATTTAATTCTATCTGCATTTAAGTGAAAGACCGGCGTCTCAACCTTTTCAAA
>JANYJP010000028.1 GCA_025358455.1 Bacteroidales bacterium | reverse complement strand
AGACCAATGTAATGGATCTTATGATAATGCTGATTGAATAGACATATTTATAAGCCTGATGCACACGGAAATAACAGCAGGGGTCATGACAGTTAAGAAACAGAAATTGGTGTTTAAGAAATATCATAATCTTAAAATTGGCTTTTCAACTTTTAATTTTCAAAAAGTACTGCCTCTGAATGCATCGGGCTTAACAGAACTTATAAAGTATGCCTCAATAAAGGGGTTCAACTTTATTGAAATTCGGGATCCGTTTGTTGAGCTTTCAGAAACAGATTGTAAAATGCTTGCTGAAGTTGCCATAAAATGTGACATAGGAATCCTATATGTTTTTAACAAAAATCTACTTGATTCAGGTTTTTCCGTTAGTTTCGGGAAGGCACTGAATAATGTCCGGCATTTTCCTGGCCCCGGTATCTTAAGAGCTCTGGTTTCTAAATCTGAATTTGAAACCGATCCCAAAAAAACAGGCTGGACCAAAGAGGAGCTTGTTCAGCTTGTTAAAATATCAGATGATGCTGCTAAAATTGCCAAATCTAAAAACATACAGTTTGTCGTTGAAAATGGTGTTGAAGCATTTTTCGGAGATAATATCAGCTATTTTGGACTTGCTGATTTTATTTCTGACACAAGTGAGACAGGCTTGCAGTTTGACATAGGAAACCTTTACCATAATATTAATCGTGCTCAAAATGACCCGAATAAGATTTTGCAATTTCTTCCTGCAATTGGAAACCGTTGGATAGAAACTCATCTTAAAACTATTCAGGATGGTCTGCCGCAACCATACTTAACAGCGAATCCTCTTCCTGTTGAACGTATTGTAGAGTTGATGGGAAAGCAAAACGTGCAGTATCTTACACTGGAGCTGGCTCCGGCAGATGAGAAAGAGCTTTGTTTTAAGAACATTGATTTAAGCTTGCAATTTCTCAAAGATAAAGGAATACTGAAAGTCTGAAACCTTTATCCGGAAAGGATTAAGACCTGCAAGCCTTAATTTGATATTAAAGTTAGAAGGGAATATGGTTTTAAGTGGATTTTTTCATACTTTTCAACTCATATCTAAAAGTCGATTTATGAACCAATCGATCTCGCTGCCTAGTAGGATGAGGGATTAATGTTCAATGTAGCTAATGCTGTATCTGATGAGTCACGGTCAATTATCATGAGTTCCGGAGAAGTATTTTTAGCGATCCCCGGTGGGGGAAAGGTCATGAAACCTATGGCGAAGTTCCGCTTGAAAACTAAATAAATTTCAATAATTCTGTTAAAGGCGGTTTTTTCAATAGTTTAGTTATTTTTGTTTATACGAATAACGATTTTACATGCAGAATGAAAATCATTTTCTCCAGAAGCGGGTAAATCTGTTTGACGGAATTTCAATAGTTGCAGGTGCCATGATAGGCTCCGGAATTTTCATAGTCAGCGCCGATATAGCCAGGAACGTAGGTTCCCCCGGATGGCTAATGGTTGTATGGCTGATTACCGGGATTATTACCGTCATAGGAGCTATAAGTTATGGAGAACTTGCATCAATGATGCCTCATGTCGGAGGTCAGTATGTTTATCTGAAAGAAGCTTACCACCCTCTTATTGGATTTCTTTTTGGCTGGACTACTTTCCTTGTCATCCAATGCGGCTCAATCGCTGCTGTAGCAGTTGCGTTTGCTAAATTCTCAGGGGTCCTTTTTCCATGGATATCCGAAAAAAATATTTTGTTTTATTTGGGGCCACTGAAGGTAAACAGTACTATGGTAATAGCCATTGGAATGATCTCATTCCTTACATGGCTTAATACCAGAGGTATAGTAACTGGCAAAACAGTTCAGAATTTTTTCTCGTCAACAAAAGTAATAGCTCTTTTTGGATTCATTGCCATAGGGTTTCTTGCAACAAAAGGGAATCATTCCCTGGCGATTAACAAAGAAGTATTCTGGCACGCCAGTCAGATTGGTCCCGGAAATCAGGCAATACCTCTTGTGGGGTTTGCATTAATAGCTGCAATAGGTACAGCTCTTGTCGGTTCTCTGTTTTCAGCAGATGCCTGGTATAACGTAACATATATTTCAGGTGAGGTAATCAACCCGAAAAGAAATGTACCACTGAGTCTCTTCTTCGGAACTCTGTTAGTGTCAGTCATTTATTTATTTACAAACTATATTTATATTAAAGTGCTTCCTCTGTCTGGCTCTCCCGATGGGGCTGATGTTATGAGCCGGGGTATCCAGTATGCCACTGACGACAGGGTTGCAACATCTGCCATGAGTGTTGTCTTCGGCGACTATGCCGCTATCATAATGGCAGTCTTTATCATGATCAGCACATTCGGCTGTAATCATGGGCTGATTATGGCCGGTCCAAGGGTATATTACGCTATGGCAAAAGACGGCTTGTTTTTTAAAAAGGTAGCTGAGATAAATAAAAACGGCGTACCGGGATTTTCGATTGTTGTTCAGGGAGTATGGTCTGTATTGCTTTGTCTGTCAGGAACATATGGCAACCTTCTTGACTATGTTATTTTTGCGGTTCTTATATTTTTCACTCTTACTATACTTGCAATTTTTATTTTGAGGGTAAAACGACCTGATATTCCACGGCCTTATAAGGCCTTTGGCTATCCTTTTATACCGGCGATATATATCCTTACTACCTTTGCGATAATGGTGATTCTTTTAATTTATAAACCGAATTATACTTTTCCCGGATTAGGAATTGTACTGCTGGGTATTCCTGTTTTCTATCTCTGGAGAAAGTATAATAAAACCCCGGTTGAGAATGACGAAGGGGCGGAGAGACTAAGCGACTAAGCGACGAATAGACTGAAAAACAGTGACATATAGATAATATTCTTAGTCCCTGAGTTTCTAAGTCTCTTAGTCTTCATATTATTATTATATTTCTTACACTTGAAGGATATAAACTCTTGAAAATGTTCCCGGAAGGCTTTATACAGCGAATAAAAGATCAGAAGAATATTGATTCAGAGTCATTATTGAATGCCCTGTCAGAAACCGCTCCGGTGAGTATAAGGATCAATAAGTCAAAATGGAACATGATTCCGGTTAATTCAGAACCTGTTCCCTGGTGTTCAAATGGATATTATCTCGGTACAAGGCCTTCTTATACTCTTGATCCGCTTTTTCATTCAGGTTGTTATTATCCTCAGGAAGCTTCAGGCATGTTCATTGAAGAGGCAATCCGTCAGGTTTCAGAAACTATGGAAAATATTTGTGTTCTTGACCTTTGCGGTGCTCCGGGCGGCAAGAGTACTCATTTGTCGGATCTGATAGGTGATGGCAGTCTTCTGGTTGCAAATGAAACTATACGGCCCAGATCTGAGATTCTTGCGGAAACAATAACAAAATGGGGTTCAGGTAATACCTTGGTTACAAGAAACGATCCTTCACATTTCGGAAAGTTACCCGGGTATTTTGATATAATATTAGTTGATGCTCCTTGTTCCGGGGAAGGCATGTTCAGGAATTCGGTTGCAGTTAATGAATGGTCGTTGGAGAATACAGTCCATTGCTCCGAAAGACAAAAACGAATCCTTATGGATATCTGGCCATCGCTTAAAGAAAACGGTATATTGGTTTACAGTACCTGCACATTTAATCCGGGTGAGAATGAAGAAAATATAAAATGGCTGATTGAAAAAAATAATGCAGAATGTATAAGGTTAGATGTGGAAGGCTTCAAAGGGATTACAGAAATAGACTTCAATGGCATATATGGTTACGGATTCTATCCTGATAAAGTAAAAGGTGATGGTTTTTTTATTTCTGTTGTCAGAAAAACAGGGAAACAGGAGAAGACTCAGATAAGAGCCCGGAAGAAAGCAGAACTCAGACCGGGAAAAAATGACATCGCGATAGCGGAAAAATGGACGCATTTTTCAAATGACAGATTTCTGAAATGGGGTGATGAGGTATTTGCGGTACCCTATCGGATGGATGATTATATTCATCTGTTTCAGAACCTGACGGTCGTGAAAGCAGGTACGAAATTATTTACACTTAAGAATAAAGACTATCTGCCTACTCATGAGCTTGCTTTATCACAATTTTTAAGAAAAGATGCTTTTCCAATCAGGGATATAATGCTCGGGGAAGCTTTATCTTATTTACGACGGGATAATTTTGTTTTACATGAGTCGACGGCAGGCTGGAACTTAATAACTTATAATGGAATAAACCTTGGTTTTGTAAAAAACATCGGAAGCAGGGTGAATAATTATTTTCCGGTGGAATGGAGGATAAGAATGGATATTCCAGAACCAGGTAAAGAGAATATTCTGCAGTGGAATAATTAATTTGAAGATGTCCGGAAAGAATCGTGAATTTCAGATATTTGTCAAACCCGTTGGCGCTCACTGCAACCTGCGGTGCAGTTATTGCTATTACCTTGGTAAGAAAAACCTCTTTTCTGGTGAAGATTACTCAGTGATGAGTGATGAAATTCTGGAAAAATATATTGTTCAGCATATTCAGGCATCAACAGGAAAAGTTATAAATTTCACATGGCATGGCGGAGAGCCCTTACTGGCAGGTATAGATTTCTACAGGAAGGTTATCAGCCTTCAACTGAAACACCAACCTGCTGGGCCTCATCGTAAATAAATATCTGATAATCTTTTTTTCCATAACTATATGATTTTAATACGACAAGGCTGTAAACTTAATTATACCTCAAGTTACAAAATATTTCTTAATATCGAATACCTTTCTTTTATATGTATTAGTTTAGATGTTTTATTTGGTCATGGCAGGAAATATTTCAGGTGTAATCCTTGCGGGAGGTGAAAACAGACGTTTCAACGGTATAACGAAATCAAAAATTGTTATAGATGGGAAACCCATTATCTCAAGAATTTTAGACACAATAAATGAAATATTTAATGAGATTATCATTGTAACCAACTCGCCGGAAGAATTTAGAGAATACAATAATTGTAAAATTGCCAGTGATCACTTTTTAAAAGCCGGTCCTCTCGGTGGTATTCATGCTGCCCTAAAAAGAACTTCAAATGAGGCGCTTTTTGTTTTTGCAGGAGACATGCCTCTGCTTGATAAGAAACTGATTTTATCACAGATAAATTATTTTGACGATCATAAATGCGATATCTTGATTCCCAGGGTGTCTCAATATATTGAGCCACTCCATGCAATATATAGTATCGGTATTCTGAAAACTCTTGAAGATTATCTTTTAGGAAATCAGAATTGCGCTGTGAGAGAGTTCTTCAAAAAGGTTGAGCCGCATTATCTTGAATTTGAGGATTCAGCAGAGATTAAAAAGGCTTTTACAAACATTAATTCACCATTGGATATTTCAATGGCAGAAAAAACACTCCGTTTGCACTGATCATAGATTATTCATTGTATCTTAACCATCAGGTGTGTGACAGAAGATTTTATTAAACTCCATTTTTTATTAACTTTATCGTGATAATAAATCAAATAATTATGAAGAAGATCTCATTTTATTTCCTGATGATAGCCTTATTATTTACAGCCTGTAAAAAATATAGTAGATACGAAGGAGTTGCATTTAAAGAAAAAGAACCCCATGACTGGGAAAACCCTGAAGTATTCAATATTAACCGGGAGGATCCCCATGCTTCATTCATCTCTTTTGCTGACGAAAAGAGTGCTGTTGAGGCAATAAAATTAAACTCACCAAACTATCAGTCTCTTGACGGAATCTGGAAATTTAACTGGGTTAAAACTGCGGATCAGCGTCCATTCTACTTCTATAAAGATGATTATGATACCCGTGACTGGAAAGATACTCAGGTTCCATCTAACTGGCAACTGATGGGGTATGATGTTCCGGTTTACACCAATATTCCGTATCCTTTCATTGCCTACGAGGAAATTTATAATTCAGGCAATAAGGATAAAATAGCTCCACCATTGGTTCCTCGTGACTGGAATCCGGTTGGGTCGTACAAAAGGAGTTTCAAAATCCCTTCTGACTGGAGTGAAAAGGAAATATTCCTCAATTTTGGTGCAGTTAGTTCAGCATTTTATGTCTGGGTAAATGAGAACCTTGCCGGATATAGTGAAGACAGCAAGGTGCCTGCCGAATTTAATATTACTAAATACCTTAAAAAGGGGAAAAACACTGTCTCGGTGGAGGTGTACCGATGGTCTGATGGAAGTTATCTTGAAGATCAGGATTTCTTTCGCCTGAGTGGTATTCAGCGAACAGTATTTCTTCACGCGCGACCAAAACAGTATATCAAAGATTTTTTTGCTGCAGGTGACCTGTCAACAAACTATGATGACGGACTTCTTGTGCTCGATGTTGCTCTGCAAGGTTCAACTCCTGAAGCAACTGATCTTTCCCTCGAAACATCACTTTACGACGGTAGCCAAAAGATCTACAGTGAATTAAAAGATGTCAGGGTTTCAGAGGGCAAGGCCACAGTTCATTTTTCTAAAGATTTTACAGGAATAAAGAAATGGTCAGCTGAAAAACCTAACCTCTATTCACTCGTATTAAATTTGAAAAATAAAAGTGGAAATATTCTTGAAAGTGTCGGCTCAAAAATAGGGTTCAGGAAAGTGGAAATTGTCAATTCACAGCTTCTCATAAATGGAATAGCTATCCATATTAAGGGAACGAATATGCACGAACACAATGAGTTAACCGGACATGTTATTGACGAAGAAACTGTATTGAAGGATATCAGGATGATGAAGAGTAATAACATTAATGCTGTAAGAACTTCACATTATCCACAACAGGAGTACTGGTATGAGATGTGCGATAAATATGGCCTGTATCTTGTTGATGAAGCTGACATAGAATCTCACGGAATAGGCTATGATAAAGATGTTACACTTGCAGACAAGCCGGAATGGGCCGCCGCTCATTTGGATAGAATGCAGCGTATGGTTGAGAGAGACAAGAATCATCCTTCAGTCATTATCTGGTCAATGGGTAATGAAGCTGGTGACGGACATAATTTCCTTAATGGATATAAATGGATAAAAGGGAGGGATATTACCCGCCCTGTTCAGTATGAACGAGCTGAACAAAGTACCAATACCACCGGGAGGCATACTGATATCTGGTGCCCGATGTACGTGCCGATTGAATATCTGGAGGCTTATGCAAAAGATGCAAAACAGGACAGACCTTTGATAATGTGTGAATATGCTCATGCAATGGGTAATTCAACAGGAAATTTTCAGGATTATTGGGATGTTATTGAGAAATATCCAAAACTGCAGGGAGGATTTATTTGGGATTGGGTTGATCAGGGGCTCCTGAAGACAAGTAAATCAGGTGAAAAATACTGGGCGTATGGTGGTGATTTCGGAGAACCCGGAATGCCAAGCGATGGAAACTTCTGTATAAATGGACTTGTATGGCCTGACAGAACAGCTCACCCGGGCTTGCATGAGGTAAATAAAGTATACCAATATGTTGGATTTGAGGCTTATGACCTAAAGAAAGGTATGATAAAGATTAAAAACAAGTATGATTTCACTAATCTTTCAGAATTTGCTTTTGAGTGGGAAGTTGTTGTTGACGGTAAAGTGCTTCAATCGGGTAAGATTCCAATGCCTGATTTTAAACCAAAAGCCGAAATTGCTTTTATGATTCCTCTGACTAAAATAGATCCTGCTCCCGGTAGTGAGTACTTTTTGAACCTAAGGATGTCAAGAAGTGATGAATGGAATTATGTTCCGGAAGATCATGTTTATGCAACCGCTCAGTTTAAGCTGCCTGTTGAAGGTAAACCTGTCGCACCTAAATCTGATGCGATTGCTGTACTTCAGACTAAAACAGCAGGTAAGAAACTTGAGATAAACGGTGTTAACATGAAGATTATTTTCGACCTGGAAGCCGGAAGGTTAGAATCTTTTAATTTTAAAGGGAAAGAACTGATAACCAGAGCTCCGGAACCTGATTTCTGGAGACCTCCAACAGATAACGATTATGGTTATAATGGGGACAAAATATTTGCCGTATGGAAAAAAGCAGGAGAAAGAACCAAAGTTACTAAAGCTAATATCAGTCAGCCCAACATGGGTAAAGTAATTGTAACATTCAATTATGACATTCCCGATGCATCAGGTAAAAAAATTGCCGGTTACGCGAGTTCTTATTCAATATACGGATCAGCTGATGTAGTTGTAAAGAACCAGTTCTCGAAGCTATCTGAAAACATTCCTGAAATCCCGAGGATGGGAATGCAAATGCAGTTTCCTGAGACATTTAATAATCTGACATGGATGGGACGGGGACCACATGAAAATTATGCTGACAGAAAAACTTCAGCTGATGTTGGCCTCTATGAAAGCACTGTTCCCGATCAGTATACACCTTATATACGGCCACAGGAAAACGGGTATAAGACTGATACACGCTGGCTTACACTAACCGATGACAATGGGACCGGTATACTGGTAAGCGGAGATCCTCTGATATGTTTTGAAGCTTTGAATAATGTACATGATGATTTTGAATCACCAGGGAAATTGTCACAGTACAGAAAGGATGCGATAACTGCAAATACTCATTCCATTGATGTTAAGCCACGGGATCTGGTTAATCTGAATATTGACCTGAGCCAGATGGGTGTGGGAGGCGATAACTCATGGGGAGCAAGGATTCATGCTAAGTACAGGCTTCTGAATATGAAATATGAATATTCTTTCAGAATCAGACCTGTTGTGAAAGATGATGACATACTGAAGCTTGCAAAGGAGAAATTTTAAGCTATTCTGTTTTTTCATAGAAATAGGCTTCCTTCTTATCAGCATCATCCCAGGTATAGATCTTTTTATTCCTGTTCAGAAAGTAAAAATTCAGAAGTGCAAAATCACCGGCACACATTGTGGCATGCACAAACAGGAAGATTGAAAGGCTCCATTTCCATAATCCGGGAAGAAACAGAATGAGAAAAATAAGCATTGCACTTATTATGAAGAATGGCATAATAGCTACAATTCTGAACTGGAGCGGTGTTGCAACATACCTGTGCGCTGTTACATAGAAAAGGTATTGTTTCAGATCCATTCCAACCCTGATATTTTTTGCACCGGAAATATAGTAGGGGATTATGTGTAATCCTTCATGAACCGGAATACATACCAAAGGCAAAACTATAAATCCCAGTACGGAATGCACAAGAATTTCAGAAATTCGAAAGTAGCCTGTAATATTTATTCTCACCAAAATCATGCTGCATAGAAAAAGCACACATATCGTCCAGAAGAAGAATGTAAGAGCTGATTTTTTCTTTAAATATTCAAATACAAATTGAATCAGATCATGATAAGAAATTGTTAATATGTGCCTGAATTTTGTTTGATCCTCAAGATTTTCCACCAATAGTGCCATTATATTGTTTTTGACAAATTTACCTCATTAAAAATGTTTTACAAAAGGGAATGACTTGTTTATACCAACCTGTGATTGCTAATAGCATACCCTGCAAAATAATATGTGGCCTATAATTTGATACATTTGCAGAAACATTCCGTCTGTGAAGCTGATAATTTCACTTGTATTAAGTATGCTTTTTGTTACTGAAATATCGGGACAAATTGACTCACTGCAGAACAGGAGTGATACTCTTCAGGGAAGATCTTATCTTATACAGAATGTCAAAAGAGACGGTGTAACAATGCCTGAAGTAGAAATAAAAGAGGTTACCGTTGTTGCACGGCCAACTGTTGCACAAAGAAGCCAATATCGTAAATACGAAAGACTTATTACCAATATTAAAAGAGTTTATCCCTATGCATTAATTGTAAGGCGCAGGTTGACCGAAGTGAACGACAACCTCAGAAAAATTGAAAATGAAAAGGATCGCAAAGCATATATGAAAAGTTTGGAAAAGGATATATTTGCCGAATATGAAGGTGATATGCGCCAGATGACCATTACGCAGGGTCGTCTGCTTATTAAGCTGATTGACAGGGAAACACAGAATACATCATTTGAATTGATCAGGGATTACCGGGGAAAATTTGCTGCAGTATTTTGGCAGGGTATTGCACGCATATTTGGTACAAACCTGAAAGAAGTTTATGATCCTTACGGTGAAGATGCCCTTATTGAGGCTATAATAAATGAAGTGGAAGCCGGAAGACTTTAAACTGTTTTACAGAACGAGTGTTGCTTCCAGTGTTTCCTGTCTGACATTTTTTATACTTTTGTTCAGTTAAAAATTTAAATTCTACTCTCAGGAATTAACATGACAGATTCATTCGAAGCAAAAGGCAAACGGAAGAAACTTGTAGCGGAACTTAGGCAAAAAGGTATTGTTGACGAGGAAGTATTAAGAGCAATAGATACTGTTCCAAGGCATCTCTTTATGGATCCTGCCTTTCTTGTTCATGCTTATGCCGATAAAGCTTTTCCAATCAGTTCAGGTCAGACAATTTCGCAACCTTATACAGTGGCTGTTCAGTCATCATTGCTCAGGGTAAAAAAAAGAGATAAAATTCTTGAGATCGGTACAGGTTCGGGATACCAGGCAGCTGTTCTGGCCGAGATGGGAGCGAAGGTTTATACAATTGAAAGATTCAGAGAACTGTTTCTGAAAGCACAGAGTACACTTGCCTCTCTCGGATATACTGCTGATTTTTTTTATGGGGATGGTTATGAGGGCAAACCTCAGTACGGCCCATTTGATGGGATAATAATAACAGCAGCTGCACCAGAGGTTCCAACAGCAATCCTTCAACAGCTTAAAACAGGAGGAAGACTTGTGGTACCTATTGGAACTGCATCTTCGCAGGTAATGACAGTTGTTGAAAAAACCGGACCAGAAAGTTTTGAATATTCTGATCATGGGAATTTTATTTTTGTTCCAATGCTTAAAGGAATCGTAAATAGTAAGTAATATAATATGGAAATTTATAAGTTTGTTTTTTCACCAATTGAGGTAAATACATATCTTCTGGCAGATCAATCAGGTGATTGTGCAATTATCGATTGTGGTTGTTATGATAAGAAGGAGTCAGGCACCCTCGAAAAATTTATAACGGATAAAAGACTTAATCCGGTTTTACTGTTAAATACTCATTGCCACCTTGATCATATTTTCGGTAACAGGTTTATTCTTGAAAGGTATAATCTCAGGACCTGGTCGAATGAACTTGATGAGATAAACAGATTGGATGCAGTTCAGCATGCGATGCTTTTTGGCCTGTCGATGGATATACCACCTGAACCAGAAGGATTTATTACTGATAATCAGATTGTAAAATTTGGAGATACTGAACTTGTTGCACTTCATGTTCCGGGTCATACCTCAGGAAGCATTGCATTTTACAGCGATATAAACGGATGTGTTTTTACAGGCGATGCGCTCTTTGCAGGAAGTATTGGAAGAACTGACCTGCCCGGGGGTGATTTTGATACATTAATTCGGAGCATTAATTCAAAATTGTTTGTTTTGCCTCCCTCAACTGTGGTATATTCGGGACATGGAGATGAAACCACTATTGAAAAAGAGATGAGAACAAATCCCTATTTTTCATAATAAAAATCCTGCTAATTTTGCAGCAGTTTTATTACCTTGTTTTCTTTATCAAGGATACTTAACTAATACTTTCTATCGATAATTAAATTAACATATATGTCAGCAGATAAGTTTGTTAACCGTCATAATGGTCCTCGTGAGAAGGAATTACCACAAATGCTTGAAACAATTGGTGTTAAATCGCTTGATGAGCTGATACAAAAGACAGTGCCGAAAGAAATTATGCTTGAAAAGCCACTTTCGCTTCCTGAAGCTATGAGCGAATTTGAATATCTCAATCATATTAAAACCATCGGTCACAAGAATAAAATGTTCCGCTCTTTCATCGGGCAGGGTTATTATGGTGTGGCTCCTCTTTCGGTTATTACGCGGAACGTCCTTGAAAATCCTGCATGGTACACGTCATATACTCCATATCAGGCGGAGATATCACAGGGAAGGCTTGAGGCTTTGCTGAACTTTCAGACAATGATAATTCAACTTACAGGAATGGAGATTGCCAATGCTTCGCTTCTGGATGAATCAACGGCAGCTGCTGAAGCAATGATAATGATGTTTAATGCACGATCAAGAGCTTCAGTGAAAGCAGGAGCAAACAAATTTTTTGTGGACGAAGATATGTTTCCACAAACACTTGATGTTATAACTACCCGTTCGAAACCATTAAAAATAGAGCTCGTTGCAGGTAAATATACTCAGGCAGTATTTAATGAATCTTTCTTCGGTTCGATAGTACAATATCCTGCCGCATCAGGCCAGGTAAGGGATTACAAAGCATTTACTGACATGGCTCATGCTGCAGGTATGCTTGTTGGTGTTGCAGCCGATCTGATAAGTCTCACTCTGCTTACGCCCCCGGGTGAGTGGGGAGCTGACATTGTTGTCGGCTCATCGCAGAGAATGGGCCTTCCAATGAGTTTCGGAGGTCCGCACGCCGGGTACTTCGCTACCAAAGATGAGCTTAAAAGAAATATGCCTGGCAGAATCATTGGTGTATCTGTAGATGCCCAGGGTAACAGCGCCCTGAGAATGGCATTACAAACAAGGGAACAACATATAAAACGTGAGAGGGCGACATCAAATATCTGTACTGCCCAGGCACTTCTTGCCACAATGTCGGGTATGTACGCCCAATATCATGGTCCGGAAGGGTTAAAAGCTATATCAAAACATATTCATGATTCAGCCTGTACAATAAGTTACTACATTAAAAAACTGGGATACAAACAATTAAATTCTGTCTTCTTTGATACTATAAAAATAAGCCCGGATGGTAAGGTTTCATCAGAAACCATAAGAAATCTTGCAATTGAGGCACAAATGAATTTTTATTTCCCTGATGACAATTCTATTATTATCAGCACTGATGAAATAACAACTCTGACAGAAATTAACACGATAGTTGAAATATTTGCTAAAGCTTCGGGGAAGAAGGCTGAGCGTGTAACAAATTATTGCGACTGTGAAATATTAGATGATAAGTTCCTGAGAACCTCTTCATTTCTTAACCAGGTTACTTTTAACAGATATCATAGCGAAACAGAAATGATGAGATATATCAAGTTGCTGGAAAGAAAGGATTTTTCTCTTACGCACAGTATGATATCGCTTGGTTCGTGCACAATGAAGCTTAATCCGGCAAGTTCTTTGTTTGCAATGAGCTGGCCTGAATTTGGGAATATCCATCCGTTTGTACCGAAAGATCAGGCTCTGGGTTATTATCAGATTATGGATGAACTTGGGGAGGCTCTGAAAGAAATAACCGGCTTTTCAGCAATATCTTTCCAGCCGAACTCAGGGGCTGCCGGCGAATATGCAGGGTTAATGGTGATAAGGGAGTATCACCTGACCAGAGGTGAAGGATTCAGGAACAAAGTGCTGATACCATCTTCTGCACACGGAACAAATCCTGCAAGTGCTGCAATGGCAGGGATGCAGATTATAGTTGTGGAATGTGATGAAAAAGGGAACATAAGTGTTGACGACCTGAAGAAAAAGGCTGAAGAGCATAAATCAAACCTGGCATGTTTCATGATCACTTATCCTTCGACTCATGGAGTGTTTGAAACCGCGGTGAAGCAAATGTCTGAAATAATTCACGCCAATGGAGGCCTTGTATATATGGATGGGGCAAATATGAATGCCCAGGTAGGACTTACTAATCCGGGGCATATTGGAGCTGATATCTGCCATCTCAACCTTCACAAAACTTTCGCAATTCCACACGGTGGAGGTGGCCCGGGTATGGGCCCGATTCTGACAAATGATAAACTTGCTGAATTTCTCCCTTCACACTCATTTGTTAAAACAGGAGGAAGTCATGGAACAACAGCTGTTGCAGGCGCTCCTTTTGGAAGCGGACATGTTCTTACAGTTTCTCATGCCTATGTAATGATGATGGGATCATACGGACTGACACAGGCAACAAAATATGCTATACTTAATGCAAACTATATTGCTGCTTCGCTGAAGGGGTGGTATAAAACTCTTTATACAGGCACAGAAGGATTTGTAGCCCATGAAATGATCCTCGATTGCCGCAATTTTAAAACAGAGACGGGCATTACCGAAGGCGATATTGCCAAAAGATTAATGGACTATGGATTCCATGCACCGACTCTCTCATTCCCGGTTCATGGCACTCTTATGGTTGAACCTACTGAATCAGAGTCGCTTCAGGAGCTTGATAAATTTGTGAGCGCTCTTAAATCCATTTGGAATGAAATGCAGGAAATTAAGAATGGGATGGCAGATAATGAAGACAATGTTCTCCATAATGCCCCTCATACAGTTAAAGTATTAACAGCTGATGAGTGGAACCACGTTTATACCCGTCAAAAAGCTGCCTTCCCCTTGAAATGGGTTGTTGAGAATAAGTTCTGGCCATCAGTCGGCCGCATCGACGATGGTTTTGGTGATCGTAATCTTGTATGCACCTGTGATTCGGTTGATCAGTACAGGATGAATACACTTGAAGAGTAATTAATATTAATAATAAGGCTGCCCGTCAGATCGGGATGCAAAAAAATGAGATACAGGGAATTAAAGAGTTAAATCAATGAAAAAGTTACTGCTAATTATTCTGGCTATTTATTTAATTGTATCTTCCTGTGGATCAGGAAGCTCAAATCATCAATCAGTTAAAACCGATGTCTCAATGGAAAATAGTTATCAGGTAAAATTGCTTACAGTTGACCCGGGACATTTTCATGCTGCTCTGGTCCAGAAGATTATGTACGATCAGGTATCTCCCGATGTTCATGTTTATGCAAATGAAGGCCCTGATTATGTTCAGCACCTTGACAGGATCAAATCATATAACAACAGGAAAGACGCGCCTACCTCATGGAATGAGATAGTATATACCGGACCGGATTTCTTTGAAAAGATGCTGGCTGAGAAAGCCGGTAATGTTGTCGTTCTGTCAGGTAATAACAGGAAAAAAGCAGAATATATTACCAGATCAATAAATGCAGGAATCAATGTTCTGGCCGATAAGCCCATGATCATTTATCCTGAAGATTTTCAGGCTCTTGAAGCAGCCTTTGCTAAAGCAAAAGAGAAAGGAATTTTGTTATACGATATTATGACTGAAAGATATGAGGTAACAACAATCCTTCAGAAATTGCTTTCACAAAAATCAGATATTTTTGGCACCCTGACAACCGGAACTAAAGAAGAACCTGCTGTTACAAAAGTAAGTATTCATCATTTCTCGAAAATAATATCGGGAAATGCATTACTTCGTCCGGCATGGTTTTTCGATGTCCGACAGCAGGGAGAAGGCATCGTTGATGTAACTACCCATCTTGTGGATCTTGTGCAATGGGAATGTTTTCCTGAGCAGATTCTGAATCCCTCTGACATTTCAATGATTTCAGCAAAGAGATGGCCGACCCTTATCTCACACGATGAATTCAAGGGTGTTACTGGCTTTGATAATTTCCCGGATTTTCTTAAGAAAGATGTAAAGGAGGGAAAACTGAATGTCTTTTCAAACGGAGAGATGGTATATCAGATCAAAGGGATCTTCGCAAAAGTATCGGTTGAGTGGAAATATCAGGCACCTCCGGGTGGCGGTGATACCCATTACTCGATAATGCACGGCACAAAATGTGATCTTATAATTAAACAAGGTGCTGAGGAAAAATTTCTGCCTGTACTTTATATAGCAAATATAAAAGGGACAAAAATGTCAGAATTCACTTCAAAACTTAAAGAGATTGTAGGAACTCTTCCTTATGATAGTCTGGTTGTTGAGGCAGTTGATAAAAACACACTCAGGGTCGATATACCTAAAAAATACAGAGTATCGCACGAAGAACATTTTGGCCAGGTTACCTCAAGATTCCTGGAATATATCAAAGAAGGTAAGCTACCTGAGTGGGAAGTCCCGGGTATGATAACTAAATATTATACTACCACAAGCGCCCTTAAAATGGCAAGAGCCAACAAGTAATTTTTACACTGATCCTTGAGACCTGGTACTTACGCAAACATTCTAAATTGTACGTAACCAACTAGACATGATAACCTGGAGAATCTGCTAAAGGAAATTGAAAAATATCACCCTTTGCAATAATAAAAAGAAACTAATTAGTTACATTTGCTATATAATTATGCGAATACTTGTGCCATATAAAGATTACTTCTGGGATTTTTACAATCCTTTGAAGCAGAACATAAAGGACAAGGTTGACTGCGTTTTGCATATAGTTATGACCCTGGAGCGGGTACCAGCAAAGTTCTTTAAACATCTTGAAGATGGGATTTATGAAATAAGAATCGAGGTTGGCAGTAACATTTACCGTGTTTTCTGCTTCTTCGATGATGACAAACTGGTTGTTTTACTGCATGGTTTACAGAAGAAAACTCAGAAAACACCAAGAAACGAAATTGAACAGGCAAAAAAATTAAGAAGAAATTATTATGAAGACAAAGAACCCAAAAACCATAAATGAGCTTTTTGACCAAAAGTATGGCAAAAATGGAACTAAAGGCAGGATAGGTTTTGAGCAAAAAGCAGAAGCCTATATGGTTGCAGAATTGGTAAAAGACTCGAGGAAAAAAAGTCACATGACCCAGGAACAATTGGCAGAAAAACTAAATGTTAATAGGACTTACATATCAAAAATTGAACGGGCATCAAGTGATGTAAGGATATCCACACTACGAAAGATTATTGAAACCGGATTAGGAGGTAAACTCCATATCACTGTTGAATTATAAGCCATCTGGTATACCCAAATCCCGATGCAATCGGGACCTTGCTGACTTTCCTGAAACAGATTGATTCTTATAATGTATAATATACCGTTAATCTGGTAGCCTCTTAAGCAAACATATCTTCAACCACCATGGAATAGAGATTTTCAAGGGCAATCCCGGCAGCTTCAGCTTGTTTTGGAACAATGCTTTCCCTCGTCATCCCCGGTACTGTATTGATCTCCAGGAAAAAAGGTTTTTCACCTGCCACAATAAAGTCAACACGTACTATGCCATTACATCCCAGCAGGTCATATATCAGCAAACTCAGTCTCTGGATCTCGTTTGTAATATGAGCGGGCATTGCAGCAGGAGTTACCTCCTCCGACATTCCAGGAGTATATTTTGCTTCATAATCAAAGAATTCATTTTTACTGATAATCTCAGTTACAGGAAATACAAACGATTTATTCTTTGTTTTCACCACACCGCATGCCACCTCCCTGCCACTCATAAAGGTCTCAATCATAACTTCTTTGCTTTCTTTGAATGCTGTTGCGATGGCAGGTAATAATTCCTCTTTTGACTTAACTTTTGTAACGCCAAAGCTCGATCCGCTGTCGTTTGGTTTAACAAAGCAGGGTAAACCTGTTTGTTTTATTATGCTCACCGGGTCAGGGTTCTCTCCCTTTCTGATAATTATTGCATCAGCCATCTGAATCTTATACTCTTTAAGAAAAAGCTTGGTTGCCTGTTTATTAAATGTCAGTGCAGAACAAAATGCTCCGCAACTTGTATAGGGGATATGCATCATATCGAAATACCCCTGTAGTAATCCATTCTCACCCGGAGTACCATGAATAGCAACGAAAACTCCATCGAATCTTACCCTGTGTTCATCTGTTACCAGACTAAAATCATTCTTGTCAATATTATGATAACGGCCATTCTGATCTTCCCAGTACCAGTTGGTTCCGCGAATCATTACCACATAAACTATATAATTGGAGGATAGCATTTTACCTACTTCACCGGCACTCTTTACAGAAATCTCAAATTCAGAGGAATCACCTCCTGCAACAATTGCAATTGTCTTCATGCTTTTTTCAATATTTCAATCCAAAATTAGTTATTTTAAGATATGAAAATTGTAATTTAACGATATTCCTATTACTCGAAGTGAAGATTACCTTGGTGAGCTCGTCTCGCTTGAGGGGGACTCGGTTCCTCATTTCGCCTAAGCTTCATTAGTAACGCCCATACACATTTGCACACCCGGGTTTATGAAAATTAGAATTCTAAGGATTCCTATTACTTGAAGTGGAGATTGCTCATTCCGCTTCGCTCCCCCTTTTGTAACCACAATATATTCTGTCATCCTGAACGCCAGTGAAGGATCGCCCGCTCCCGAAACAGAACTATCAAAAACAGATTTTTAAAGAGCATTCTTCAAGTATTATTCTTCAAGTATTATATAGTCTGGTACATATGAAATGTTGTCATTAGCAGTCCATATGCAAATTTGCACACCAGGTATTAGGATAATTATGTATGTATCAGATAATGATTGACATATGAAGTGTTGTCAATAGTAGCGCCAGGGATCTCCCACAGGGGGCTTAAAGAAACTTTGCGTGATGAAAAAAGGCCGTAGGCCTTATATATGGTAACGTTGGGCAAAGCCCAATGTTAGAGCTACCACAATAATATCAAGCCCCGTAGTGGGCGAAATCAATTTTTACCTTTTTACTTAATTAACGTCTTAAGTGCTGCCTGAGAATCTGCCCCAAAGAAATTACAATCATAATAATTTTCTACGTTTCCATGAAAGTATTCAATGCTATTTCAAATGCCAATTTCTGCCACTACGACAACTTTTATAACAAACAATAAGTACCCATAAATGTGTAACTTATAATATGTTTTCATTAGTAACGCCAGTGAAGGGATCTCCCGCTCACCAATCTGGCCTGCAAGCCTTCTTAAAGCAGATTGCACTTTTAAATTTATTACTTTAGTTTTGGTTGATCCATTAAATAATCAACCTGATGTATTACCTTTGATGAAATTTTAAAAAAAAGTAAAAATGAAAAAAGGTTGTTTGATTTCAATTATTGTAGTTGCTTTTCTTGCATTGGTTGTTTTAGTGGTGGTACTCTGGGGAACAAAAGTATACAATGGTATGGTTACAATGCAGGAATCTGTAACAAGCCAGTGGGGTAATGTTGAAACACAATACCAGCGCAGAACAGACCTTATTCCCAATTTTGTTAATACTGTTAAAGGCGCAGCTAATTTTGAACAGACTACCCTTACACAGGTTATTGAAGCCAGGGCAAAGGCCACTTCAATTACAATTGATCCTACAAAAATGACGGCAGCGAACATGCAACAGTTCCAACAGGCTCAGGGTCAGGTATCATCGGCTCTTGGCAGGCTGATGGTTGTTATGGAACAATATCCTGAACTAAAGGCAACCCAGAATTTCCGTGATCTTCAGATAACGCTTGAAGGCACTGAGAACAGAATTTCAGTTGAAAGAAGAAAATTCAACGAGGTGGCCTTGTCATATAATACTTACATAAGAAGGTTCCCGCAGAATTTCCTGTCGGGTATGTTTGGTTTCCAGGCTAAACCTTATTTTGAAGCTGAAAAAGGCGCTGAAAAAGCTCCAGAGGTTAAATTTTAATTTTATTCATATAAATCAATGAATGCTTCATCGTTCTTTAGTAAAGAACAACAGGATCATATTCTCTCGTCTGTAAAAGAGGCTGAAAAAGAAACTTCAGGTGAAATAAGGGTTCATATCGAAACTTCACTTAAAGGCGAAGTGCTTGACCGGGCAGCATGGATATTTAATAAGCTTGGTATGAATAAAACAGCTGAGCGGAACGGCGTACTGTTTTATCTTGCTGTAGAAGACAGAAAATTTGCCATTATAGGAGATGCGGGAATTAATGCAAAAGTTGCTCCCGGTTTTTGGAATGACATAAGTGAGCACCTTGTGAAAAGATTCAAAGAAGGTAAGTTTACCGAAGGACTTTCTGAAGGAATAATTCTTGCCGGTAAACAGCTTCAGACTCATTTCCCTTGTATGACGGATGATGTAAACGAGTTGCCTGATGAGATTTCATTTGATAAATTAAAGGGGGAGTGAGTACAATGAGAATAAAAAGTGTTTTTCTGGTAGCTGTTACCATGCTCTTTTGCATTATCACTTCCAACCGTGCATACTCACAAAATATTCCTATAAGGCCTGTTCCTCCAAGATTGGTAAATGATTTTGCAGGAATGCTTAATTCAGATGAAATTAGCAGACTAGAGAGGAATCTTGTTGTGTTCAATGACTCCACATCAACACAGATCGCAATTGTTGTTGTCCCGTCTCTTGATGGATATGATAAATCTGACTATGCACAAAAGCTGGGTGAGAAATGGGGCATAGGACAAAAAGGTACCAATAACGGTATTCTTATTCTTGTTAAACCAAAAACGACCGATTCCAGGGGGGAGGTCTTCATTGCTCAGGGATACGGACTTGAAGGTGCAATCCCCGATTTAACATGCGGTGAAATTGTAGACAATGATATTCTTCCGGCTTTCAGAAATGGAGACTATTTCGGAGGGCTCAATAAAGCAACAAATACCTTGATGTCGCTGGCAAGAGGTGAATATTCAGCTGCCGAATACGGACAAAAAGCAAAAAAAGGTACAGGAAAAGGCGCTCCGCTCGGACTCATTATCTTCATCGTATTCATAATTATAGCTATGATCTCCAGAAATTCAGGAGGTTCAAACAATAAACATATCGGTACCGGTGGATTACCATTCTGGATGCTTCTGGGAATGCTGGGTTCAGGAAGAGGTTCAGGTGGCAGTTGGGGCGGATTTTCAGGTGGAAGCAACAGCGGAGGAGGCTTCGGCGGCTTCGGTGGTGGAAGCTTTGGCGGAGGTGGTGCCGGTGGAAGTTGGTAACTGAAGGCAAGGAGCACAGCGCTTTGGGCACAGGTAAGAGAAGTGACAAAAGTCGAAACGAAGATCGCAATTGATCAGGAACAAAAGTTCTTAATTCATAAGTCAATTGTTCTTCATTCGATTGTTCTCTTTGATACAAACCCAGAGAGGACCTTATTATTATTGAATAATAAATCAGTATTATAATGTGGAATCTCTCCCGGAGATGTACTTCCTCCACTTATCAATTACCTGTTGCATATCATCAGGAAGTTCTGAGTCGAAGAATAATCTTTCACCTGTTACAGGATGAGTGAAAGCAAGAGATTTTGCATGAAGGGCCTGACGGGGGAGTATCTTAAAACAGTTTTTAATAAACTGCTGGTATTTTGTAAATGTTGTTCCCTTCAGAATTTTATCTCCTCCGTATTCTTCATCGTTAAACAGAGGATGTTTAATATGACTCATGTGGACCCTTATCTGATGTGTTCTTCCGGTTTCAAGTTTGCATTCAATAAGTGAAATATATCCAAGATCCTCTAAAACCTTATAATGTGTTATCGCGATCTTACCCTCACTTTCGTCCTTGAAGACCTGCATTACTTTCCTGTCTTTTATGCTCCTGCCAACATTTCCTGTAACAGTACCTTCCTGCGGGTCTGGAATGCCCCATACCAGAGCGTTATATCTCCTATCGGTGGTGCGATCAAAAAACTGTTTTGAGAGTCGGTAAAGGGCATATTCATTCTTGGCAATTACAAGAATTCCTGAAGTGTTTTTATCTATCCTGTGAACAAGTCCCGGTCTGCTTTCACCCGTATTAAAAAGAGGAAGATCTTTGAAATGCCACATGAGCGCGTTTACAAGTGTCCCTGTATAATTGCCATATGCAGGATGAACGACCATTCCTGGTTTCTTATTAACAACCAGCACATCATCATCTTCATAAACAATATCAATCGGAATATTTTGAGGAATAAGCTCTATTTCCCTGGGCGGTGTTGGAAGGACCACCTGCACAATATCACCTGGTTTGACTTTATAGTTAGGCTTAACCGGATTACTGTTTACCAGTATATTGCCAGCATTGGCTGCATTATGAATACGTGTTCTTGATGCGTTTTCGAGCCTGTCGGACAGGAATTTATCAATCCTGAGTAATGATTGTCCCGGATCGGCTTTGATCCTGTAATGTTCAAACAGCTCCTGCTGGTCAACTAATTCTTCTTCAGTCATTTTGTTACTTTGTTTTAATTAACCGGTTATAGCCAACAATACTGCCTTTGAACTTTGTAATAACAATATATATTCCAGCGTGTAGCGAAGAGATATCAATATGATCGCTAAATGGAACTTTTATAAGCTCATGCCCTGACAGATCAAGAATTGATATATCAGCTGATGCTGCTGAATATGGTAGTTCCCCCGCGCTGACTGTAATATAATCTGTTGCCGGGTTAGGCCAGATTCTGATAGAATTTTTATTCTTGTTAGTTGTATTATGAGTATCATTAACTGATGTAATGATATCCGCCTTACCAACTACAGGTCTGATCATTACACTGCCATTTACCGACGACTGGCCCCAGTCACCGTTTAACCAGAATAATTGTCTCCCCTTATTAGGAGTATTAACATCAAAACCGGCATTCAAAAATGTTTCAGACCGCTGTCGCCATCCTACATAAAAAACTCCATTTAGCACCACACCTTCAGGAATGCTATAATTATAATATCCATTGATCATGTTACCCTGCTCAACCATAACCTCTTCTTTTGTATACAACACATTTCCCGGTATCCCGTTATTATCATCCCATACCATCAGGTCGAATGCTCTTTTATTTGCTTCCTGATAACTGGCGTTAAAACATATCTTTACAGCCCTGAGGGTATCCTGGATAAATGAAGTGTACCGATAAGCAACCATTGCATTTCTCGATCCGAGCCCATTAATTCCATACCCACCTTCGGATGAGCCGTCATCAAATGCAAAGTAGTTTTTGAAAACCTGGTAATATATTAAGGTATCATTTGCCTTTGGATCAAACTCATCGGTTTTAAGAGAGCAGGTAATTCTGAAAAGTGCAGAATCCGGGTTGTCGGTGTTAAATGTGTAAACAAGATTGGCATTATAATCAACATTTGTCAACGGATTTATATTAGTAGCACCGGCAGTGAAAAACAGGGTCTGTGAATTTTTATAAACATCCCATATCTCGAAATTACGCGTTGCGTTCCTTATAATTGTATCATTGTTCCGGTAATGGACAAGTATAGAAGAACCCATCTCCTGCAGGTATACCTGCCTGAACTGTTTCCATGGCATAGCCTCATGACTCTTGAGCAATGACCTGACCGGAAGTGTAAGTGCTACATCGGCAAAAACAGTATCACCAGCGCTCCTGTTTCTATTCAGAAGAACGTAATCGACGTTCCAGATATCTGAATTTCCTATCATTGAGGGATCAATCAGGTTCGGACTCAGACTTGCATAATTTATAAAGCGGAACTGAAATCCATTCTTTAGGAACCGGGTTTGGTTAACAGGTATGATTATAGGCTTAAAGCGTTGATCTGTAGTGCCTTCAGCTTTCCATACTGAATACCATTTACTTTCTTCCGGCGCAAGGAATTGAAGCGTCAGGCTGTCTTTGGATTCCGGGGCATCAGATAGCCCTCCTGCCTGATAAAAAAAGCTGAGTTTAATGTTTTCAGAAGCAGGATATTTAAGATTTATCGGTTTCGAGGTAAGATGGTCAGCTTCAAAACCCGTTGAAGAGGCTTGTTCATATAATCTTCCCGTATTGTTTAGCGCATCAAAAGTTGCAATTCCTTCAGTTATCTGGCGATCAGAGTAGGTATTATTGATAAATACAAAATCGTCGAGCCATCTGCTTTTATCAGGGAACACTGATTGCCCGGAAAAATCATCGAAAAATGGAAGAAGGAGAGTGTCCTGAGTAGCTATTCCTTTATTAATTGCATGGTTATCCCGGGTTTTTGAAATGCTGTAATTTGATTGCAGGCCTGTTACTACCTCCTGCGCAGCTGAGTTGATCAGAACGATAAAGACAAAAATAAAATACAGGAATATCTGTTTGGTCATCTGGGTTATTTAGGCATCCTTTCAGATATTTTAACAGCAGGTATTGTGTCAGAAATTATCAGAGTAGAATCGATCGATAGTTTGGCCGGATCGACTGTTAGCCACAGGTAAATGTCAGATCCAAGTTGTCTTGTATCATCCAGCTTATATTCGGGGTTTTGTTTATAAACAAAAGCGTTAAGACTATCTTTTTCATTATGTATAGTATTATCATAACTAAACGCCCCCAGATTAAGAGCTGAGACAAGTATTCTGTTTTTTGCAGGCTCAAAAAGCATACCAATTAAATACGGAATCTGAGTTCTCTGATTATTTAGTCCCTTACCAAGGACAAGATCAACAACTGAGCCCTTTTGTAATGAATCACCTTCAGTTATAACTTTACCTTTATAAATTTGCTCAATAACTACATTTATTGACAGGTCGGGCTTGTATCTCAGTTGCCCGATCTCAAGTCCGGAACTTTCTATCATAGCTTTTGCCTGTCTGATCGGAAGATCGACAAGGTTTGGCATTGCAACCATTTCAGGGTTAAAGGCATTTAATATCAGTACAACATTTCTCCATTTTTTCACCTTAAATCCGGGTTTGGGATTCTGTTCAGCAACACATCCACGTGGCACAAGTGCAGTATAAACTGAATCGATGACCTGAATTCTCAGTTTATTCTTTTTTGCCACTTTAGAAACCTGCTCCATATTTAGTCCAAAAAAATCCGGAACAGGCCTTGCCTGTCCATGTCTGGTATAAAAGTTCATCCAGATTAATAAAACAAATACAACTCCTACAATAACAACAATCGCAAACCCGAGATTTTTAACAAATACTTTGCTTAGGATAAAGTTTTTTAAGCTCATACTGACAATTTGAACATTAATAATAACGTAAAGGTACTGATAAAATTATAAGAAAGACAGCTGAGGTTTTTAAAGCGGCTTCCCCCTTAAACCTCTTTTTTCACCGGCTTACTTTTCTTTCAACTCACCGGACGCTTCACCTGAAGGGCCGGATGGGTAAGAAATGGGATTATATAGCGAATCGCGTTCAACAGGAATGAGCCCGGCCTGCCGAATTAGCTGACATATCTCCTCAGTTGTCATTGCCGGCTTTTCCTCCTTTGAGCCTGCCATTGAATAGATCCTGGTAGTATCATCAATTGTTCCATCCATATCGTCTGCACCAAAAGAAAGTGAAAGCTGTGCGCTTTCCTTCCCGATCATTGGCCAGTAGGCTTTGATATGCGGAAAGTTATCGAGATAGATTCTTGAAACTGCATAGTTTTTCAGATCTTCAATAAGGTTTACTTCCCCGAGGTATGACATGCTGTTATTTGTCTTTTTATATTTTAGCGGTATAAAGGAATTAAAACCACCTGTTTTGTCCTGTAGTTTCCGGAGTCGTTCCATATGATCAATACGGTGATTGTAGTTTTCTATATGACCATAAAGCATTGTGGCATTTGATGAAATACCTAGCCTGTGTGCAGTTTCATGAATTGTCAGCCAGAGTTCAGATGATGACTTCTCATCGCAGATCAACTTTCTGAGCGTCTCATCGAATATTTCAGCTCCGCCTCCCGGTATTGAGTCAAGGCCATATTCTTTTAACCGGTTTAATCCATCTTCGATTGTGAGGCCGGCTTTGTTTATCATGTAATCAAGTTCAATGGCTGAAAATGCTTTTACATGAAGGTGTGGCCGGTGAGCTTTTATTTTTCCAATAAGTGATCCCCAATAATGCAGATCGTAGGCTGGGTGCACGCCTCCCACAATATGAACCTCTGTGACAGGCTTATTGTCAAATCTTTTAACAATATCAAGCATCTCGTCATGGCTGTATTCCCAACTTTCAGGATCTCCGTCCGGCTTGTGATATGAGCAAAATCTGCAATTATATATGCATTTGTTTGTAGGTTCAATGTGAAAATTATGATTGAAATAGGCAAAATTCCCATTATGCTTTTTTCTTGAAATCCCGGCAAGGACCCCAAGTAATGAAAGATCGGCTTTATTAAAAAGATATAAGCCGTCTTCGGGAGTTATCCTGACATTCCCTGATATTTTCTCCGCGATAAGCCTGAGATCTTTATCAGCTATATGGTTAAGTAAATCGTTCATGATACAAATTAAAAAGCCGTCAAAGTTAAGAATTAACTATGGAGTTACACAACTTGTCCTGTTCCGATAGCTATCGTAATTTCGGGATAGACTCACACAGTAGCTCCCATAGTAAAATAAATGCTTTGATGCTGTAGTTAAATCACCCTGAATTATTTTACTACGCGGAATTAAGAGTAAGAGTGAGGTAAGCAAAATAGTCTTAAATAAAAAAAGATGCCTCAATAAAAGCACCTTTAATAAGATATTGTAGAATGTTTTTTAGCCTTTTAATTTAAGTTCTGTGGAAGCAGTAAGTTTTTTTCTTCCTTTGGCTCTGCGTGCAGCAAGAACTCTTCTTCCGTTCGGGGTTGACATCCTTTCCCTGAAACCATGCTTATTTGCTCTCTTTCTTCTTGATGGCTGGTAAGTCCTTTTCATTTTTTCAAATATTTATTTTCTGGTTCTCTGATTTGAGAATGCAAATGTAGTACTTTTTTGAAATATAAAAACCGGGAAGATGTTTTTTTTCAAAAAAATCAGAATTGCAGATATACAATCATTTTAGTTTCAAAAAATGGTTCGTCAAAAAAGTCACTTATTTTCCACACTTTTATCCTGTTCTGAAACATTGAGAGCTCTGGCGTCAGATCACCACCTTTTAGGTATATGATACCATTTCGGAGGCTGTTTATTCCTGTCTTATCAATGTTTTTGGAAGTTAAGGAAACAAACTCAGGAAAACCGGTCAATGCTCTGCTTATAATGAAATGGTATTTATTTTTTTCTTCTTCGGCTCTTTTGCGTAAAGGAATCACATTTTTCAATCCCAGTTCGTCAGCCACAGACGAAACCACTTTGATTTTTTTTTCTATTGAATCGAGAAGTGTGAATTCTGAATCGGGGAACATTATGGCGAGAGGTATACCTGGAAATCCTCCTCCTGTCCCTACATCAAGGATCCTGGTATCAGGCAAAAATGAGATTATCTTCCCTATTGCCATTGAATGAAGTACATGATGTACCAGAAAGTTATCCATGTCTTTTCTGGAGATAACATTAATCATACTGTTCCATCTGTCGTAGATACTTTTTAACTGCAACAGTTTATCTTTCTGGAAGTCGGACAATTGCGGAAAATACCTGAGTATGAGATCTGACACTACCTGTTACCCGTTTTGATTAATATATTATATAATAATGTTTTGGCCCTGTAAAGTTGTGCTTTCACTGTTCCAATAGGAAGGTTGAGCTCAGAAGAGATCTCTTCATATGAATACTCCTTATAATATCTAAGTTCAATAAGTGCTTTATATCTTGGTTTCAGTTGGCTGACAATTACCTTAAGAGCCGCTATTTTCTGATGATTTATAAGCGCTTCTTCAGGATCCGGAAGATCAGACTGGATATTTACAGTTACATTATCCAGGTTCTCCTGTAAGTAATCAAGTGGAGCCGGAGAAACCTGTTTCTTTCTGATAAAGTCCACGCAGTTGTTTGTTGCTATTTTAAACAGCCAGGTGCTGAATGCAAATTTTGGAATGTACAATTCAATATTTCTGAAGGCCTTTCCAAAAGCCTCAATAGTAAGATCTTCAGCATCGTAAGGGTTGTTAACCATTTTAAGCAGCATGAAATAAATGGAATCCCTGTACCGGTTCATCAGGCTGGCAAAAGCTTTTTCATTTCCGCTTTTTGCCTGTTCTACAAGCAGCAGATCGGCTTTCGCTTTCTCAGATAAATCGTTATTTATTTCCATTTGTTTATCCCGGATCTCTTTCGGTATTTGCCCAGAAATACGACGCTGTTTATCAAAGGTGAAAAGATATCAAAAATTAGTGAATATGACACCAACCCAGGTTCCTTCATTTTCTTATGAACGAGTGCAAATACTGTAATTTGTGTAATCAGTCTTATCCCGGATATTGCCAATACAAAAGGCCAGAGGAAAGTAAATGACAATAGTACAATTAATGATATATAGAAGATGATCCTTGTTACCGGTTCTGTAATAAGCAACAGTTTATCCCTGAATTTGTAGAATGGTGCAGTTGTCAGATGTCTCTTCTTCTGTAATACCCATTCACTGAAAGTTGCAGCGGGAAGAGACCTGGTATGTGTGCTTATTCTGTATTCTACACAGGTATTTTCCCCTGTTGCATTTTCGTTAATAAACAAATCATCATCGCCCGAAGCAAGATGAATATGGGAACCGAATCCTTTTTTATCAAAGAAAAATGATCTCCGGTACGCCAGGTTACGTCCGACACCCATGTACGGAATGTGCCGGATTGCCATCCCAAAATATTGCATTGCTATCGTTACGGTGTCGTAACGGATATATTTGTTTAGTAACCCTCTTTGATTCATATACCCGCCATAACCCAGAACAAAAATGGTTTTATCACTGAAGGATTCAGTCATTCCCTCAATCCATTTTTCAGATTCCGGCTTGCAATCAGCATCTGTGAAAAGCAGAATATCATTTTTTGCAGCTTTTATCCCGATGAATTGAGCAAACTTTTTATTATGGGTAAAAACAGGATCTTTGATAACAGTGGATATTCTTAGATTAGGATATTGTTTTTGAAATTCACTTAGAATATCTCCTGAATTGTCCTCGGAACAATCGTTTACTACAATAACCTCATAATCAGGATATTCCTGTTTAAGAACCATTGGTAGAAAATTGGTCAGGTTTTCGGCTTCGTCTCTGGCACAGATAATTACAGATACAGGTTGCTTCTTAATAGTCTTGCTGTCGGAGGGTTGATAAGTGTATACCTTAAGATAAAAGAATAGATAATAAAATAATTGAATAACTGCCGCCAGTCCAAAAATTGAGAATACAACTAAAAAAATAATATTTTCGTGGTCCACCATTTGACTTTCTAATATGGCAGCAATATTAATAAGATAATCGCAATGATAAAAAAATATGCAGTTATAATTTTTTAAGGACGTATG
The DNA here is from genome assembly GCA_025358455.1 of Bacteroidales bacterium. Classification (GTDB taxonomy): domain Bacteria; phylum Bacteroidota; class Bacteroidia; order Bacteroidales; family VadinHA17; genus LD21. The sequence continues at coordinate 26,489 of JANYJP010000028.1, read as the reverse complement.
GAAAAATTACCTTTGTGCTTCGAAAAACGAGTTTGAACTATATGTTTAGAATTGAGAGCAGGGATCAGAAATCAAAAGCAAGGACAGGATTGCTGAAAACAGCTCATGGTGATATCCCTACTCCGGTTTTCATGCCTGTAGGGACAGGAGGAACGGTTAAAGGGATTTTGCAGCGCGATTTGTCGGAAGATATCAATGCAAAAATTATTCTTGGAAATACATACCATCTTTATTTAAGGCCCGGGACTGACATTATTAAAGCTGCCGGAGGTCTGCATAAGTTTATGTCATGGACACGTCCGATACTTACCGATAGCGGAGGATATCAGGTATTTTCACTGACTGGTAACAGAAAGCTTACAGATGAAGGGGCTATCTTTAAATCACATATTGATGGATCAAGACATGTGTTTACGCCTGAGAACACAGTTGATATACAGCGGATTATCGGTGCCGATATAATGATGGCATTCGATGAATGTGCACCTTGGCCATGTGATTACGCTTACGCAAAAAAGTCAGTCGCCCTCACGCATCACTGGCTCGACAGAGCGATCGTCAGGTATCACGAAACAGAACCTGTATATGGCAACGAACAGTTTTTATTCCCGATAGTTCAGGGCGGTACATTCGATGATCTGAGAAAAATATCGGCTGAAAAAACAGCTTCATCCGGTTTGGCAGGCAACGCGATCGGGGGGTTGTCAGTAGGAGAGCCGGCTGAGGAGATGTACCGGATTATCGAGATTGTCAATGAAATATTGCCTGAAGATAAGCCACGTTATCTGATGGGAGTGGGCACGCCCGTCAATCTTCTTGAAGCAATTGAAAGAGGAATTGATATGTTCGATTGTGTTATGCCCACACGAAACGGAAGAAATGGAATGTTATTTACCAGCGAGGGGACTATTAATATCAGGAACAAAAAATGGATCGATGATTTCAGTCCTATAGATCCTGAAGGTCCATCTGCAGTTAGTCTGAGCTACTCCAAGGCATATCTCAGGCATCTTGTAATATCAGGTGAAAACCTCGGAGCTCAGATTGCAAGTATTCATAACCTGGCATTTTATCTGAAACTGGTTGGAGAAGCAAGAAAAAAAATTGAAGAAGGCGATTTTGGAATATGGAAAAATTCAATGATAAAAAAACTCTCAGAGAGATTATAGATTCTTTGAGAATCAAGATTATTGACAAATATATTATCAGGAAGTTTCTTGGTACTTTCTTCTTTTGTCTTCTCCTTATACTTACTATCGCCGTAGTATTTGACTTTGCTGAAAAGATCGATAATTTTATGGAGAGAAAAGCTCCGGTTAATGCAATAATCTTTAACTATTACCTGAACTTTATACCATATTTCGCAACCCTTTTCGCGCCGCTTTTTGTCTTTATATCTGTTATTTTTTTCACCTCCAAACTGGCAGAAAATACAGAAATAATAGCAATCCTTAACAGCGGAATGAGCTTTCTGAGGATGATGTGGCCTTATTTTATTTCAGCGCTTGTTATAGCGCTATTCACCTTTATACTTACCAACTTTGTCATTCCGAAATCCAATCTTTCAAGGATGGATTTTGAGGATAAATATTATCATTCTTCAGCCAGAAAAGTCTCGGTTGAAAATATTCACCGGCAGGTCGATAAAAATGTTTTAGTCTATATGGGAACCTTCAATGCGATAAGTATGCGAGGGCAGAATTTCACTCTTGAAAAATTCAGTGACAGCGGAAGGCTTGAATCAAAACTTTCCTCTACTTCTGTCATCTATGATACAGCTATTCATAAATGGACAGCATTGAATTATTATCTGCGCGTAGTGAATGGGAATGCTGAAATCCTTACCCATGGCAGCAAAATAGATACCACTCTCACAATAACCCCTGATGATTTTTCAAGGGATCCGGGATTTGTTGGGACAATGACTTATAATGAACTCAACTCTTATATTGATTTGCTGCGACGTCAGGGGTCTGATGAACTTAAACTCTTTCTTATTGAGAAACACCGCCGGTTCGCGAGCCCATTTGCAGTCTTTATTCTTTCACTGATAGGAGTTTCCCTTTCATCCAGAAAAGTAAGAGGAGGAATTGGCATGAACATAGGTATAGGCCTTATCCTGAGTTTTTCTTACATTTTATTTCTTCAGTTTGCTTCGCAATTCTCACTCAAGGGTACCCTTGGTCCTATGCTTGCCATGTGGATCCCCAACATCATTTACTCAATAATTGCGGTGATCCTGTATAAAATGGCACCAAAATGATTCTTAAATCATGCAATTTACTTAAAATTGCACCCTGAAATTCAACTTTCTGTTTACACAAATTTATTTATCAGATATACTTAAAACCGGATTATATGCCCCTTAATAAAAAAATTCGAGAGTTACAGGAAAAGCGCGAGAAAGTCCTTCTTGGCGGAGGAGAGCAGGCTATTGAAAAGCAAAAAGCGATGGGTAAACGTACAGCCCGTGAGCGCATAATGTCACTGCTCGATGAAAACTCATTTAATGAGTATGATCTCTTTGTTGAACATGATGCACGCGACTTTGATATGGATAAAAAATCGCTGCCCAGCGATGGAGTTATTATTGGTTCAGGTACTATATACGGTGCCCCGGTTGCAATATTTGCCCAGGATTTTACTGTGGCAGGCGGATCACTTGGGTTAATGCATTCAAGAAAGATCACAAAAATAATGGACCATGCTCTGAAAATGAGAATGCCTCTGATCGGTATTAATGACTCAGGTGGTGCAAGAATACAGGAAGGTGTAAACTCCCTGGCAGGTTATGGCGAGATATTCTTCCGTAATACAATATCAAGTGGAGTAATTCCGCAGATCTCTGTAATACTGGGACCATGCGCCGGAGGTGCAGTTTATTCACCTGCCCTTACTGATTTCGTTTTCGTGGTGGATAAAATCTCAAAAATGTTCATCACTGGTCCTGAGGTAATAAAAACTGTACTTGGAGAAGAGATCTCCATGGAGGATCTGGGAGGAGCCAGGGTTCATAGCGAAGTAACAGGGAATGCCCATTTTTTCGCTCTGAGTGAAGAGGAGTGTTTTGACCAGATTAAAAAGCTTATAACTTTTATTCCGTGGAATAACGGGAAGAAAGCACGAGTATTTGAACCTGCTGAACCCAAACCAGAATATAATATTAATAAGATTGTTCCTGAGGATCCTACGCTTCCTTATGATGTTAAAGATGTTATCAGGGCCATTGTGGATAATTCCGATTTCTTTGAGATAATGCAACTATATGCAAAAAATATAGTTATAGGTTTTGGACGAATGGGCGGACGTACCACAGGTTTTGTTGCCAATCAACCTCTTGAAATGGCAGGTGTTCTCGATGTCGACTCATCAGATAAAGCGGCTAGATTCATCCGTTACTGTGACGCCTTTAATATTCCGATTATCACTCTGGTTGACCTTCCCGGGTATCTGCCCGGAGTTGATCAGGAACATGCAGGTGTTATACGGCATGGGGCGAAAGTTCTGTACGCCTACAGCGAAGCAACTGTGCCAAAACTGACAGTTATCCTCAGAAAAGCTTATGGAGGGGGATATATAGCCATGAGTTCACGTCATTTAAGGGCTGATTTTGTATTTGCATGGCCTTCGGCTGAGATTGCTGTTATGGGTCCTGAAGGAGCTGCTAACATCATTTTCAGAAAAGAAATCAGCTCTTCAAAGGATCCTGATGGAATGAGAAAACAAAAGGTCGAAGAGTACAAAACAAAGTTTGCAAATCCATATGTAGCCGCTTCACGAGGTTATGTCGATGCCGTAATAGAACCTTCCGAAACCAGGAAATTTCTTATGCATTCAATAGAGGTGTCAGAAAACAAAGATGTTACAATGCCTGCCAAGAAGCATGGCCTTCCTCCTTTCTGATTAAATACATCAAAAAATTATAGGTATTATTATGAATAAAGATACTAAACCCGGATACCTCAATATCGACTCTGGTTTGTACCAGACGAGGATCAGCAAAAAGTTTGAAAACAGGAAACCATACCAACCTGCCGACCCAAAGATTATTTTAAGTTTTATCCCCGGGACAGTCCTCGAAATATATATAATTACGGGGCAGGATGTTAAGAAGGGTGATATCCTGATGATACTCGATGCCATGAAAATGAAGAACAAACTGAAAAGTGCTATGGATGGGAGGGTAAAATCAATTGCAGTAGTAAAAGGAGCTAAGGTTTCGAAAGGAACTGTATTACTGGAACTGGAATGAGGTTACATCACTCCCTCAAATATCACAAGTTCCTTAAGTTTTGAGGACAATTCGGGTTTCTGGCGAAAGATACCATAAACACCCGATCCGCTTCCTGACATCAGACTGAATATGGCACCGGCGTTATACAATTCATTTTTGATGTCGCCGATAAGATGATGCTTTTTAAAAGCATAATCTTCAAAATCATTCATTATCAGTTCCTTCCATTCTTTTAAGGGATGAATGATCAACTGAGACAGGCTGTATGACGGCATTGCCGGCCTGCAAAACTGATATGCCTCCCTGGTATTAATACCTATTCCGGGATTCAGAAGCATTAAATAGTAATCTTTCAAAACGTTGTTTACTGGCTTTAGAATCTCGCCTCTGCCTGAACCAATTGATGGAAGGCTGTCAATAAAAAATGGACAATCGCTTCCCTGTTCCAGAGCCATGTTTTTCAGCTCATCATCAGAAATGTTAAGACCAAATCCCTTATTAACAGCTTTTAAAATACATGCGGAATCTGATGATCCTCCTCCTAAACCTGCTCCAACCGGAATAACCTTATGAAGATGAATTTTCAGATTAGGAAAGGTATATTTCTCATGTAATCTTTTTACTGATTTAAAAACCAGGTTGTCTTCAGGATCAGCGCCTGTATTGATCCCGGTTGTGGTAAGAAAATCTTTATTTGCCGGGTTATCCGAAATAACAAATTCAAGTGCATCGCAAAACCTTACCGGATAAAAAATAGTTTCAATGTTATGATAACCATCAGCACGTTTCGATGTTATATGCAGCCCAAGGTTTATTTTGGATATAGGAAAAACTATCATCACCCTGTATTTGGTGTAAAAATACCATATGCATTTGAATTTGTTACTAATGATTCCTCTATTAGCTTTTCAACAAGTTTTTAACAACTTTTGTTTGTAACAATAATTTATCAAATCCGGTTATTGACTACTGTAATTCTTAACTTTGAATTCAATCAGATATTCAAGTCCTAAGCTTTACAACTTATTATAATTCAATAATATATCATTAATGGTAAAACAAAGAAATAGCCCAAGATCAACTATAACATCACTACCTGATTTTGGTAAGGTACCACCACAGGCAAACGATATGGAGGAGGCTGTTCTTGGAGCAGTTATGCTTGAAAAGGAAGCTGTAATTACCATTCTCGACTTACTGAAACCTGAAAGTTTTTACCGGGAAGCACACCAGAAAATTTTCAAAGCAATATCTGATCTTTCATCAAGGGAATATCCTGTAGATCTGTATACAGTTACTGAGGAATTAAGATCACATCATGAATTGGATAGTGTAGGTGGCCCGGTTTATCTGACGCAACTGACAGCCAAGGTTGTTTCAGCAGCCAATGTCGATTACCATGCAAGAATCGTCGCTCAGAAATATATACAACGTGAGCTTATAAGGGTGTCAACAGAAATACAGACAAGGTCTTTTGACGACACCTACGATGTTACGGAGCTTCTCGATTATTCGGAAAATGCTCTTTTCCAGATTGCTGAGGGGAACATAAAGAGGGAAGTTGTGCCGATAAATGTAGTAATTAAGGACGCAATAAGGGAAATTGAAGAAGCTGGTAAACGTGAGGATGCTCTGGTCGGAACTCCTTCAGGCTTCACAAAACTTGACAGACTTACTTCAGGCTGGCAGAAATCAGAGCTAATAATAATCGCTGCCCGACCATCCATGGGTAAAACAGCATTTGCGCTTTCAATGGCCAGAAATATGGCTGTTGATCATGGAAAGAATGTAGCAATATTCTCATGTGAGATGTCGTCCATTCAGCTGGTAAACAGGTTAATCGTAGCTGAAACCGATATTCCGGGTGACAAAATCAAAAACGGACGGCTGAATGAGGAGGAGTGGAAACAACTCGATTCAAGGATAAAAAAACTTGTGCTTGCCCCGATATTTATTGATGATACGCCGGCTATTTCGATATTTGAACTGAGAGCAAAATGCCGTCGTCTGATGGCTCAGCATAAACTCGATATAGTTATAGTTGACTACCTTCAGCTTATGACAGGTCCGGAAAATGCGGGAAGCCGCGAGCAGGAGGTTAGTAATATTTCGCGATCGCTTAAAAGTATTGCTAAAGAACTAAATGTGCCGATACTCGCACTTTCGCAGCTTAACAGATCAGTAGAAATGAGAGGCGGTACGAAACGCCCCCTGCTTTCTGACCTTCGCGAATCGGGAGCAATTGAACAGGATGCCGATATGGTTGTCTTTATACACCGTCAGGATAAATTCGGGATACCAACCTTTGAGGATGGTTCATCAACTAAAGGAATTGCTGAGATTATTCTTGCGAAAAACCGTAACGGTCCTGTCGATGATGTACGTTTGAGGTTCCGTGAAGAAAAGGCCCAGTTTGTGGATATCGATGACTTTGATCTTGACAGCAATCCGGATGGCTCTGCATCACAGAGCATAACACTTGGATCAAAAATGAATCATGATAACCTGAGAAAGCTTGGCGGTGGATTCGATAATGAAGCCGATATTCATGACGAGCCTCCGTTTGCCTAGAATTTTAATTGAATTTGAATATCAGTTTTCCGCCTATACTTTTATATTTTACATCCTCAAATCCCACATAAACACCCGCCTCCGCCAGGAAGCCTTAGTTCATAATCTCCTTTTGTATTGGAAGTTGTTCCCTGTTTAAGTTCCTGAATATAAACTGTTGCATATTGGATAGGTTCTCCGGCCTGATTTGTGATCGTACCTTTAAGTATCTGAGAGTTTGAAATATTGCATGTAAACGCCAGGAGAAGAAATATCGGGATAAGGCGTTTCATAATAACTGTTTAATTATATGATAACGATAATTGAGTCAATTCTTCTTTCCAGCTACAATAATCACTATCTCACCCTTTGGCGGTTTATTAGTATAATGCTCTGAAAGAAATGAGAGAGAGCCCCTGATATTTTCCTCAAAAATTTTACTTAATTCCCTCGATACACAGGCATCACGATCAGGACCAAAATGAGTTGCCAGTTCGTCAAGAGTCTTTACCAGTCGGTAAGGTGATTCATAAAAAACTATCGTTCTGGTCTCTTCAATAAGACCGGTTATTCTTTTATTCCTGCCTTTTTTGGGTGGAAGAAATCCCTCAAAACAAAACCTGTCGCAGGGGAGTCCGGAATTTACCAGCGCAGGTATTAATGCAGTAGGCCCCGGAAGCGTTTCAACAGGTATTTCTTTCTCAACACAGGTTCTGACAAGCAGGAAACCGGGGTCAGAAATACCAGGTGTCCCCGCATCAGAAATCAGTGCAATAGTCTGACCTGACAATATTTTTGTACAAACCGACTCTACACTTTTGTGTTCATTAAACATATGATGCGATTGCAGAGGTGTATTAATGTTATAATGATTCAGAAGTTTTTTTGCCTGCCGTGTATCTTCAGCAAGTATAAGATCGACACTTCCCAGGATCTCCACAGCCCTGAAGGTAATATCCTTCAGGTTACCTATCGGAGTTGGAACCAGAAAAAGCTTACCCATATCAAAGAAGTTTGCGTTTTACCAGGTCAAGAAGTTGTTCGGTAGCCTCATTTCCATTGTTGTCGCCGGTATAGCTCATGATTACTGCTCTGGCATCTGTTATGTTTTCAGTATTGTTGAGTCTGGCAATTGCCTGTGAATAAGCATCTTTGTTGCCTTTGAAAATCTCCCTGATAAAAAGAAATCTGTCATTAACGCCAATTGCCTCAAATAAATTTGACAATGGCATTGTCTTCAGTATTTTCGAAAAATCTTCCTCATTCTTCAATCTTCCCAACTTTTCATTGAAATCATCCTCAGAACGGCTGAAAGTATCGGCTATAATAGTTGATTCAGTAGATTTAATTTCAATACTATCAGGTACTATTATTTCAAGAACCGGAGGAACCGGAGTTAAGACCTTGGTATGGTAGGGCGTATCTTTTTTAACAGGGGTCTCCTTCCTTTCAGGGTACTCTGTTGCCTGAAGATTCTTTTCTTCCTGGGGAACATAGTTCTGAAGGGTTTTAAGAAGAGCAATAACCTCTCCGGCGCTCTTGCATTTTGATTTTGCAAGTTCTACCTGCAAGGCCGGAACTCCCGGATATTTTTTCAGATCATCAATTATCTCACGTGCTTCATCAAGATCCCGGATAATTAAATCGATGGTTGCGTTGAAATCCATACCTTTTGATGTTAATTTAACAAACCATTTTCCTTATTTTGCAAAAGTAACGATTATTCCACAAGTCATCGCGGGAAAACTACAATTTACAACTTGATTAAAGACATTAGATAAAATGGACTTTCTTGAAAATTCAGTCAGAGCTACCGGCAAGCGTGGATCAATTGAGGTCATAACAGGTTCTATGTTTTCAGGAAAAACTGAGGAGTTGATAAGAAGACTCAGAAGGGCGCAGTTCGCCGGACTTAAGGTTGAAATCTTTAAACCCTCGCTGGATAGGAGATATTCTGAAACAAGAGTAGTTTCACACGATGATAAATCGATCGTTTCAACCCCTGTAGATAATGCTTCTGCCATATTGTTGCTTGCGGGTATTGTAGATGTGGTCGGAATTGATGAAGCTCAGTTTTTTGATAATTCAATAGTTGAAGTCTGCAATAAACTCGCTGATGATGGAATCAGGATTGTAGCTGCAGGTCTGGATATGGATTTCATGGGCAAACCTTTTGGTCCGATGCCTGCCCTTCTTTCTATAGCTGAATATGTAACAAAAGTGCATGCAATATGTATGAGATGCGGAAACCTTGCCCAATATTCGTTCAGAAAATCCGAAGAAGAGCAGGTTGTTCTTCTTGGTGAAAAAAACATTTACGAACCTCTTTGCAGAAACTGCTATAATCAGGCTTTAAATAAATAAATGGTGAATATTTTCGCATCCGATATTGCTGAAATAACTAATGGGAGCCTGACAGGGCAGCCTGATCTAATGGTTACTGATGTTGTTACTGACAGCAGGCAACTGAGTTATACTGAAGGGTTAGCTTTCTTCGCAATACGGGGAAAAAATCACGATGGTCATCAGTATATTGACAAGCTTTACAGTAAAGGGATAAAAATTTTTGTTGTTGAAAGCCTTCCGGATGAAATACAAAGGTATACCAATGCAGCATTTATTGTAACTAAAAATACAATTGAAGCACTTCAGAAACTTGCGACCTTCAGGAGAAAATCCTTCAGGTCCCCGGTAATAGCAGTAACCGGAAGTGCAGGTAAAACAGTGGTAAAGGAATGGCTGGCAGATGTACTTGGCCTTACGACATCAGTTATACGAAGCCCAAAAAGTTATAATTCTCAGATTGGAGTACCTCTTTCAGTCTTAAAACTTGACGATAAATACAAGCTGGGAATATTTGAAGCCGGAATCTCAATGCCAGGCGAGATGGCCATACTTCAGAGAATTATTGATCCGGAAATTGGAGTAATTACAAATATTGGGGATGCTCACAGTGAAAATTTTACAGATAATAAAGCAAAAGCATCAGAGAAGCTTAAGCTTTTTGCAAATGCCTCTATAATAATATATTGCAGCGATCAGGTGGTTATTAACCAGTTGATCCTGAATGACGATAAACTAAAATCCAGGAAACTCGTTGACTGGTCCTTCGAGAATGTTAATGCAGGGATTCTTGTTAAAAGGAACGCCTTGCCGGGAGGAAAAACCGCTCTCAAAATGGTTTTTAAGGGGATAGCAAATGATTTTATTATACCGTTTAGCGACAGAGCCTCAATTGAAAATGCAATTACTGTTGCAGCAGTTTGTCTGGCGCTGGGAACAGATGCAAAAATCATTGCAAGAGGGCTCGAAGCTCTTGTTTCGGTGGCAATGAGAATGGAAATCAAGAGCGGTATCAACAATTGCCAGCTAATTGAGGATTACTATAACTCTGATCCCGGATCATTAGGGATGGCACTCGAATATCTCAGGTCGCAAGGTGAAAGGAATGCAACTTTAATACTGTCTGATTTTGTTCAGAGTGGCAGAGTTGAAGAGGAACTTTATGGTGAAGTTGCCGGTTTGATTAAAAAAACAGGAATTAATAAATTTATAGGCATTGGCAAGGCTTTGATCCGGAATAGTAACTTATTTGATAGCAATAATAAATTCTTCTATTCTACTGATGAGTTCGTAAATACCTTTAACGGAAATGATTACAGAAATGAGATAATTCTTTTGAAAGGAGCAAGGGTCTACGAGTTTGAGAAAATAGCCAACCTTCTTGAAAAGCAAATTCATCAGACCGTTCTTGAAGTGAACCTCGATGCAATCTCTCATAATCTGAATGAATTTCGAAGCCATCTTAACCCCGGTACAAGGATAATGGCAATGGTAAAAGCCTTTGCTTACGGAGCCGGACCGGCTGAAATCTCAGCTTTACTCGAATATGAAAGGGTAAGTTATCTTGCTGTAGCATATGCTGACGAGGGTGTTGAACTTCGAAATGCAGGTGTTACACTTCCGGTAATGGTAATGAATCCTGATCCGGCCTCAGCTGATCTGATGATAAAATATTCTCTTGAACCGGAAATCTACAGTTTCTTGTCATATGAAAAGTTTCTTCTGGCTGCCGCCCGTCATGGACTTATTAACTATCCGGTTCATATTAAAATTGATACCGGCATGCACAGGCTGGGGTTTATGCCTGAGGATATAGCCGGTCTGGCGGAAAGAATAAAAGATGCCGAATGTATAAAAATCATTTCTGTATTCTCTCATCTTGCAGGCAGTGACGATCCGGCCCTGGACCATTTCAGTCACCGGCAGGCTGAAGTTTTTATGAATGCTGCCGAACAGATTCACAATGCCACTGGTTATACATTTCTTCGGCATATACTCAATTCTTCAGGAATTGCACGGTTCCCTCAATATCAGTTTGAAATGGTTCGTCCGGGCATCGGTATGTATGGAGTGGGGCATTTCGATGGACTTTCCCTTAAAACAACAGGACGTTTTAAAACAAGGATTTCACAGATCAAAAGGATAAAAGCAGGTGAGCCGGTAGGATATGGGTGTGCTGATGTGTCTGAAAATGATAGAATTATAGCAATTTTACCAGTTGGATATGCAGATGGTTTGAGACGGAAGCTTGGGAACAGTATCGGGAATATGTTTATAAATGGTTCAAGGGTACCAATAATCGGGAACGTTTGTATGGATATGTGTATGACTGATATTACAGGAGTAGATGCTGAACCGGGAGATGAGGCCGAGGTTTTCGGAGAAAATATTACAATTGATGAAATTGCTGAAAAATGCCAGACGATTCCTTATGAGATATTAACCTCAATCCCAAGACGGGTTAAGAGAGTGTTCTTCAGAGAATAATATTAAATCCTGTTGGTGAATAACTACCTCACCCAAGCTCACTTATATGTTCAAGATTCTGGGTATCAATGATAGATATCTTCCTTCCTTTTACTTCAATGTTTCCTTCAGAAGCCAGGTTGGATAATGTCCGGATGGCATTTGAGGTTGTCATGTTCGAAAGGTGGGCGATATCTTCCCTTGAAAGAGATACCCTGATTGTTTTTCCATCTGCCTCATAACCATAGGTGTCACGAAGCATGAGCAACGATTCGGCAAGCCTTCCCCTGATATGCTTCTGAGTAAGGGAAACAGTTCTGTTGTTTGCGAAGCTAAGTTCTTCAGCCAGTACCTTGATAAATCTCAGAGAAAGATCGGGATTCTTCTTAAGGATTTTTATGAACGGGTTCTTTTCAAAGATGCAGATTGCAGAATCTTCAATAGCTTCAGCTGAAACCGACCAGGCATTATCAGAAAAAAGAGCCTTATAGCCAATAAATCCCTGCTGCCTTACCATCTTAATTATCTGTTCTCTTCCTCCGACACCCTCTTTGAATACTTTTACTTTTCCCGAAACAAGAGTGATCAGGCCTCGTGGCTTTTCACCTTCTTTAAATAACAAAGCCCCCTTTTTAATCTGAAATACAGCATTATGTTGAGCAATTGTCTCTTTATCTTTCTGATTTAATCCTTTAAATATGGAAGAAGAACCTTCAAGACATAATTCAATGTATGGATTAATATATTGCATGAATATTTTATGTTAAATAGCATGTCAAATGTAATAAAAGATTTTAGAAAAATCAAATTAACATTTTTTAACATATTCAATTTCAGTAAGTTGTAATATTAAAATAGCTGGTTTTATTAATAAAATTAATATTTGGTATGGATTGTAATTGGGTTCACCTGAAATCCATATTAACCGATGGGCGCGCAAAGCAGGCTAAAAAAGAGATTTTAGTACCGGGCAACAAGTGGCATTCTTCTCCCTGCTCCAAAAGCTTTTGAAGAAATTCTTAATACAGGTGGGGCCTGGTATCTTTTGTATTCATTGAAATCAATCATCCTGATCACCTTTAAAACGGTCTCCCTGTCAGATCCCTCTTTTATGATGCGGCTTGCCGGTTTCTGTAATTCGATATACTGGTATAAAATTGCATCAAGTACGCTGTAATCAGGAAGTGAATCCGAGTCAAGCTGACCGGGTCGGAGTTCAGCAGACGGCAATTTCTTTATTATGTTTTCAGGAATTATTTCAGAATTTCTGTTAATGTATTTTGCCAGACGGTAGATATCAGTCTTATAAACATCACCTATAACTGATAATCCACCTGCCATATCACCGTAAAGAGTTCCGTATCCAACAGCAGCTTCACTTTTGTTTGATGTATTTAATAAAATGTTGCCATATTTATTTGAAACTGCCATAAGTAACACAGCTCTGACCCTGGCCTGAATGTTTTCTTCTGTTACATCGGCCTTTTTTCCTGTAAAAAGAGGTGAAAGAACATTTTCAAAAGCACAGAATGCTTTCTCGATGTTAACAATATCATACTTAACATCAAGCGTTTCTGCAAGTGTTACTGCATCATTCACAGAGTGGTCTGAAGAGTACCTTGAAGGCATCAGCAATGCCCTGACATTTTCATTTCCCAGAGCTTCAGTTGCAAGACAGAGGCATATTGCTGAATCAATTCCTCCTGAAAGACCAATAATGCAGCTCTTAAGTCCTGTTTTTGAAAAATAATCCCGTATTCCGGTAATAAGAGCTTTATGTATAAGCTGAACTATCTCCGGACGGGTCGCTTTATTAACAATGTTATCTGAAATAATTTTATCGAAGGAATAGGTATTAACAGCTTCCTCAAAAAATGGCAACTGGTCATAAATTTCTCCTTTTGAGTTAATGATTAAAGATGCACCGTCAAAAATAAGTTCAGTATTTGCACCTGTTTGATTAACAGATATTACAGGGATTTTATATTTCGTGGCTTTCAACCTGAAAATACTTTCCTTTGCTTCAATTTTTGTGTACGAAAACGGGGAGGCTGAGATATTTATAAGAATATCAGGATTTTGTTTTGCAAGCTCCTCCATTGGTGAAACTGTGTACAACCTTGCTTTTTCAAATTCGTTATCAAAAGGCTGCTCATCCCAAAGATCTTCACAAATTGTAATTGCCAGTTTCAATCCTTTGAATGAAAATACTGAAAATTGTCTTTCAGGTTCAAAATACCTGTATTCATCGAAAATATCATAGGTTGGCAGCAATGCTTTATTGGCAGTAAAAATAATGTTCCCCTCCGAAAGTACCAGTGCTGAATTAAAAAGTTTCTTACCCTCCGGATTCTTGTTAACAGTAGGACAGCCTACTATTGCTGCAATACCGATACATTCCGCAGCGATTTCTTTTACTGTCTGGTTGCATTTTTCTATAAAATCTAAACGATCCAGCAGATCAAGAGGAGGGTAGCCGGGAATACAAAGTTCTGAGAATATAATAAGTTCGGCGCCCTCACTTTTAGCTTTTTTAATTGCTGAGAGAATAAGCTCTTTGTTTCTTGCAAAGTTCCCGATGTGATAATTCAGCTGTGCAACAGAGATTTTCATCACTCAAAATTAAAAATTTACACCAAGTCTGAAACTCAGCAACTTATGGGTTACTATATCCTTTAGCTGCTTCCCGTTGTCTTTTGTAATATCAAGAAAATTGTTATCAAAATTCAAACCTAGTACTAAAGCTGTTGATCCTCCAAGTGAATATTCTATTCCTGCAGTAATATGATAAGAAAGATTAAATCTTCTCAGTTCATAAGTTGCAGTTTCCCCGCTAATATTCAGCGAAGGGATATCAGCTTTTCCACCGATTACAACTTTTGGATCAAGTCCCAGGTCAGAGAAAAACGTTATATATCCTATCTGGTTAGTCTGAAGTTTAAGTCCAAAGGGGATTGAGAGGTATTTAATTTTATATACAACCGCCTTACCTGGCAATACAGTTGATTTGAAATTTGAGAACTCCATTACGGTCGTATCAGAGCTGATGAGTCTGCCTCCGGCGCTAATGAGACTTATGCCTGTCGAGAAGGAGTAGTTTGGAGTGAAATATTTATTATATGTCAGTCCAAAACTGAAACCTGGTCTTGCCCCGTCATTTTTTGTCTCCTTGATATCGGATGCAAACCAACTGATAACAGGATCAGCATGCAAACCGAAACTAATCCTTTGCTGGGCGTTCAGTATAAATGGAGAGAAGATTATTATTAAAGAAATTATAATCTTCTTAATTCCAGTCGGATAAAATTGCAGATGTCTCATGTTAATCGGTGTTAAAATATTCTGACTTTCTCTTTAATCTGTAAAAATAACAAATATTAAGAGAAGTTATTGTGTCGTTATAAGAGTTATATTATAATCGAAAAAGTGATTATTTTTGACTACTGGAAAAAATTATATTATGGAAAAAAGGTTTGTAACGTTTCTCTTGTTACTATTGATTGGAATATCAATGACTTCATGTAAAAAGAATCATTATAAAGTCAATACTTCTTCAATTAAAGTAAATATTGAAATAAAGAGGCTCGAGAAAGACCTTTTTTCATTAAATCCTAATGAAGTTATATCAAAAGTTCCTTATCTGAAACAAAAGTATAAAGGATTTTTACAGCTTTTCAGCTACGTAATTAACACAGGCAGTATCGATGATTCTTCTTTTGGAGATTTCCTTGTCAGGTTTTGTACTGACAAACAAAATAACGATGTATATATTCTTACTGCGAAAAAGTATCCGGATGTAAAACTTATTGAGACAGAACTTCAGGATGCCTTCAGACATTACCTTTATTACTTTGCCGGTCGAAAAGTCCCTGGCGTATTCACTTGTATAACAGGTTTTAATAACAGTATAATTACCGGAGATTCAGCGCTTGGGATAAGTCTGGACAGGTACCTTGGTGCAGACTGTGAGTATTATCCGATGCTTGATATCTACAAATACATCGCTGTGAAAATGACACCAGAGAATATTGTACCTGACTGCATTTATGGATGGGGCGCCTCGGAATGGGAATTTTCATCAAATAAATATAAGGCTGATAATGTTATAACGGAGATTATACATTATGGGAAACTAAAATATTTTGAAAAATGTATGTTGCCAATAACTCCTGATGAATTAATATTTGGTTTCAATTCCGACCACATGAAATTCTGCCGGAACAATGAAAGCCAGATGTGGCAGTATCTTATTGAACATGATATGTTGTTTAATACTGATCAGTTTACCATTCGCAAACTCACGGGAGAAGCTCCGTTTACAAATTTTTTTACTAACGAATCACCTGGCAGGGCAGCAGTCTGGCTCGGCTTCAGGATAGTTGAATCATACATGATGAAAAATCCCGGAGTTAAACTTGAGGATCTAATGAATGACGCTGATACACAGGGTATACTGGAAAAGGCTAAATACAGTCCACAGTAACCAGATTAATGTTAATTAGCAGCAAATCAGAGCCGGAATAAATTTCTTTATTATCTTGCACAACTTTTCTTCAGGCAGATTATTAACAGTTTAGAGCCTTCTGAAAAATGCCTGTTACGATTGCCGCAGTAATAGCTATACTATCCAAATGATTATATATTAATAAATGGAAGAAAAATTAGAAAATCTGAAAGCCAGGCTTAATATTTTTAAAAGTGCAGTCATAGCATTTTCTGGTGGTGTTGATAGTACATTTCTTGCAAAAATCGCAAAGGATGTTTACCGGGATAACCTCTTGTTGATTACTGCCACATCAAGCACCTATCCCTTTTACGAACTTGAGGAAGCTAAGTCTCTGGCAATATTATTGGGAATAAAGCATAAAATAATTGTCTCTGAAGAAATTGATATACCGGGTTATTCAGATAATCCGCCCGACAGATGCTATTACTGCAAAAGTGAACTTTTTGGTAAAATAAAGTATATTGCCACAAAAGAGGGTTATGAAGTTATATTTGATGGTAGTAATGCTGATGACCTTAAAGACTTTCGTCCGGGAATGAAAGCAAAACAGGAAAAAGGTGTTATTTCCCCATTGGCTGATACGGGATTTACTAAAAACGATATCCGTCATTTCTCAAAAACATTGAATCTTCCAACTGCTGCCAAACAGTCTTATGCATGCCTTGCATCACGTTTTCCATATGGTGAAAAGATTACAAAAGTAAAGCTTGACAGACTTGCTGTTGCAGAATTTGAAGTCAGAAAACTCGGATTTACTCAATTCAGGATAAGAAGCCATGACAACCTTGCACGTCTTGAATTTATTCCTTCAGAAATGGATAAAGCCTGGGAAATAAAAAGTCAACTTGAAGATATCTGCAAAAAATCAGGGTTTAACTACATCGCGATTGACTTAACCGGATACAGAACCGGCGCTATGAATGAAGTCCTGTCAGATCTGGATAAGCAGAGTTACCTGAAAAAACTGTAGAATAATTTTAAAAAAGCTTCTCCGCTATGCGCTGTAATACAAATTTAACGAAAGATGAGAGTGCGAGATACAGCAGACAGATAAGGCTGGCAGAAATAGGAAAAGAAGGCCAGATAAAGCTAAAAGCATCCTCTGTTCTTGTAGTAGGTGCAGGTGCATTAGGATGTCCGGTACTTCAATATCTGACAGCAGCCGGTATTGGAATGATTGGGATTGTGGATAATGACTGGATTGATGAATCCAATTTAAACAGGCAGGTACTCTATTCACATAAAGACATTGGAAAACCTAAGCCTCTGGTAGCAAGGGACAGACTTAAAATTCTGAATCCGGAGGTTACTTTTAATGTTCATTTTATAAGGTTGAATAAAGAGTGCGCACTGAAACTAATTTCACAATATGATGTTATTGTTGATTGTACTGATAATTTTGCTTCACGGTATTTAATAAATGACGCCTGTGTAATACTTAATAAACCATTAGTTTATGGGGCAATTCATAAGTTTTCAGGACAGGTTATGGTGCTGAATTACCAAAATGGGCCCACATTAAGATGCATTTATCCTGAGCCTCCCCATCCCCTTGAAGTACCTTCATGTGAGGAGTTTGGAGTTATTGGTTCAGTTCCGGGTTTAATAGGTTCTTTGCAGGCTACAGAAGTCTTCAAAATCATTTTGGGACTTGATGGAATACTATCAGGGAAGATCTTTATGATTGACACCCTGAATTTTAATACATCGATTTGTTCATTTGAAAGAAATCCTGAATTATCTGCAATTACAGAACTTGGAGAATACGAAGATAATGGTCTGTGCAGCAATAATTCAGTCAAAGAAATATCAGCCGATGAACTCAATAATATGCTTGTAAAAAACTCAAAGATCCTGATAATTGATCTCAGGGACAAGGAGGACAATGAAGACATTGGTTTTCAGACAATCTCAATACCCCATTATGATATCAGCCGTAAGATCAATCTCTTTTCTGGTTGTGATGCAGTTGCTTTCTATTGCAGGTCGGGCAGCAGATCCGCAAGTGTTATAAACTACCTTCAGAAATTGTATAAACTTGAGAATCTGTACAGCCTTGTGATTTGATATTAATTGCGTTTATGCAACAGTTTTTCAAAAGTATGTTCCTTACTCATAAGTTTAATGTTTATGACTAAAAAGATTCAGTTTACATAAGTTATAAGATATTGTATTATATTAAATTTATCTTAAAATACAGATTACTTTGAAAATATAAGATTTTAATTGTATAGCTTTGCAAAACAATTTTTAAAGATATCTGTTATAATAATTAATGAAGAAGGTATTTTCCATATCCCTTTCACTCCTAATGGTAGTCACAATGTTGCACATTTCTGTCGCAATGCATTATTGTGAAGGGAAAGGAGCGACCACAATGGTTTCGCTTTCCGGCAAATTAGCTTCTTGCTGTATGACATGCTCAGAAGAGGAAATCCCTCTTCAGGGGACTAATTTTACTAATCATTGCTGTGATGACGCTGTAACCTTTTGTGGAATCAGTAGTAATTACACACCCACATATTCTTTTGTTCCGGAATCATATCAGTACAATTTTCAGGTTCTGGCAATTCCGGTAGCCTTATCAGCCAAATCTCAAACAGATACTTATCTTTTATATTCGAATGTAAGTCCTCCAGGGGCTTTGATGTCCACCCATGTGGACCTCTCCAGCATTTGTGTATTCCGTATTTGAATTTCTCCATCCTCTCCTGTATTGCAATTGAGAAATAAATCTCATTTGCATTATGCTATTCTTTTCAATTAGTCTTTAAGTATTTACAATATTTATATTCAATTCAATGATAACATTAAGAATTTTTCTTACGGTAATATTTGCTGCCATTCTGGATGTAACAACATCTGCCCAGCATGATCAGTCAAGTATGGGATCAGGTTCCGACATGAACAGAAACATGAATATGAATTCGCAGATGTCCATGCTTCCTCCCAAAACTGAAACACTTAAAGTATGGGGTAACTGCGATCTGTGCAAAAGGCGTATTGAAAAGGCAGTTAAGGGCGAAGGTGCAATTAGTGTAGACTGGAATATCAAAACCAACTTACTTACAGTGACCTTCGATCCGGCCAAAACCAATACGGATGCCTTAAGCAAAAAACTGGCTGCAGTCGGACACGACACTGAAATAATATAAACGAATAAATTTAATACTCATGAAAAACTTAAATATAATAATCTTTGGTGCAGCTCTTGGCGCCATTTTACTATACTCATGCACGAAGAATGAAGGAATAAATGCTTCTGACACTAAACCTGTCACTTACGATGCTCTATATGTCGTTAACCGGGCCGGTAACTCTTTATCTGTAATTAACCTTACGACTGATAAAGTCCAAAAAACGATAAACCTGGGGGCAGTAACCAGTATGATGGGTGGAACAATGATGGACGGAAGTATGATGAATGGTAGTACTGCCAACAATAATTCATGGCCTTTTCATATTTCTCTATCACCTGATAAGAGTAAACTGGCTATAACTGAGCCGGGAATGGATTTTAAAGGTGGATATGAAATGATGCAGGCCACTACTTCCAACGGAGATATGGGGGGTATGATGTATCAGCATTATAATGGAAATTCTACCACGATCACAACAGATCTGGTGCAAATGCAGGGTAAGATTTTGATACTTGATGCAATTACAGGAGATCTGCTTAAAGAAATTAGCCTCGAAGGAATGCCTTATGATGCGATCTTCTCTGCTGATGGAAAGGAGATCTGGACAACTCTTATGATGCCTGTTGGAAAAGTAAATGTGTTTAGTGTTGATTCCTACAATCTTATAAACTCTGTGACTGTAGGCAATATGCCTGCTGGAATTACATTTTCGGATGATGGTAAAAAGATATTTATCGCAAATGGAATGTCAGGCTCGGTCACTGTAATTGATGCTATTACGAAATTGATTACCGATACTATAAATACCGGACAGGGTACGATAGGTGCATTTCCCGGAATGCACGGAATGATGTACATCGATAATGAAAAAAACCATTCTATAGGAATTGTCAATACTATGAATAACATTTTGTCTGATTCAATTCAGATTGGATTTACTCCTGGAATGGTTAGCAGAAATTCAATGATGAGCCAATTGTGGGTCTCAGATCCTCTTAGTGCTAAAATTCATTACTGGTTTCAAAATGGAAATGCTTACAATTATGGGGGATCAGTAAACGTAGGAAGCGGTGCAGGCGCAATGACTTTTTCTAAAGATGGCAATACATGTTATGTTACAAATCAGGATGAAAATTCGGTTTCGGTAGTCGACGTTGTCGGATTCAAAGAAGTTATGAAGGTATCTGTTGGTGAAAAACCTGGTGGTCTAATTATCAGGTATAAATAACAATAATTACATAATTTAAATCCTTTTTACTTTTTAATTTAATAAAGAATCAAAATGAAAAAATATATAAAAGTTTTATTAGCCGTTTCATTATTTATCATGTTAATGACAAGCAGCTGTATGGCTTCTCATTATGGACAATCATCCGGAAGGAATCAACATTCTTCAGGATGTCATTAAACTCTTCTCAATACTAAATAGAAATAATTTAAAAAAAGGATTAGTAATAATTTAATCACAATCATAAATGAAAATATTTAAATTCTTCATTTTCTCAATATTCATGGCCACATTAAGTTTAACCGCATTTGCCCAGCATGATCACTCCAGTATGGGATCAGGTTCCGACATGAACAGAAACATGAATATGAATTCGCAGATGTCCATGCTGCCTCCCAAAACTGAAACACTCAAAGTATGGGGTAAATGTGAAATGTGCAAAGCCCGGATTGAAAAAATTGCACTGGCGCGTGGCGCTACAACAGCTGACTGGAATGTTAAAACTAAATTTCTTACAGTAGTTTACGATACTGGTAAATCCAGTTTGGATTATATAAGCGATAAACTTGTAAAGGCAGGCCATGATACGGGTCTCAGAAGTGCTAAAGATAAAGCTTATAATGCTTTGCTTGATTGTTGTAAATATGAAAGAATCAGGTAAATACGCATAATGGAACGTTGAATAATTGCATGTAAACAGACAGTTTGCAAACTAATTAATAACATGCAGACCGGAACGGCTGTCAATACTGGGAATCTGAGGGGAAGTATTTTAGACAGTCGTTCCTTCATCAAATTAATTTGTTTAACTTTATTATAAATCTCTGAATTATTTTATCTCTGAATTATGTATGAAAACGTTGAAACTGAAAAAACATGAATAATAATAATATATTTAACCGATTAGTTAAATTTTTCCTCGAAAACCGGCTCATTACCTTTATCTTTTTGATCGCCTTTGTGGTCATGGGATTGGTAACTATGCCTTTCAATCTGAAGTCGGGACTCTTGCCCCGTAACCCGGTACCCGTGGACGCAATCCCTGATATCGGCGAAAATCAGCAGATTGTGGCAACGGAATGGATGGGACGCTCTCCCAGGGACATTCAGGATCAGATAAGCTATCCGTTAACTACTGCCTTACTGGGTATTCCCGGCGTTCAGACAATCAGGAGTACTTCCATGTTTGGAATGTCGTTTATCTATATCATTTTTAAAGATAATGTGGAATTCTACTGGAGCAGATCAAGGATACTTGAAAAACTTAACTCCCTCCCATCAGGTACCTTACCTGCAGGAGTACAGCCCTCACTTGGACCGGATGCAACAGCGCTTGGCCAGATATACTGGTACACTCTTGAGGGTAGGGATCCAAAAACCGGGAAACCAAATGGTGGATGGGATCCTTCAGAACTTAAGACAATTCAGGATTTTTATGTTAAATATAGCCTTTCAACAGCTGAAGGTGTTTCTGAGGTTGCATCTGTAGGAGGATTTGTAAAGGAATACCAGGTTGATCTTAATCCCGACGCTCTAAAGGCTTATAATGTGTCAGTTATGGATGTCATGAATGCTGTTAAGCAAAGCAATCTTGATATAGGCGCTGAAACCATTGAACTTAATAATGTTGAGTACATTATCCGGGGACTTGGATATGTTAAAAGCCTCAATGATTTAGAATTATCTGTTGTAGCTGTCCGGAATAATATCCCTGTACGTATTAAAGATGTAGCTCATGTATCATTCGGTCCTGCTACACGGCGTGGCGGTCTTGATAAGGCAGGATCTGAAGCTGTAGGTGCTGTAGTTGTTGCTCGATATGGGTCTAACCCCATGGAAGTAATCAACAATATAAAAGATAAGATTAAGGAAATCGAAGCAGGATTACCACAAAAAACCCTGCCTGATGGAACAGTTTCAAAAGTGACGGTAGTTCCTTTTTATGACAGAACAGGACTGATTAAAGAAACCATAGGGACTCTTGAATCTGCACTTTCCCATGAAATCCTTATAAGTATAATTGTAATTATTGTCCTGGTAATGAACCTAAGGGCATCAATGATCGTTGCGGGTCTGCTTCCGATAGGTGTATTAATGACATTTATACTCATGCGTTTTTTCGGTATAGATGCCAATATTGTTGCACTGTCCGGTATTGCAATTGCAATTGGTGTTATGGTTGATATCGGGATAGTTGATGTGGAGAACATTCTCAGGCATCTCGAAATGCCTGAAAACCATGGAATACGTGGCAGGAAGCTATTAGACGTAATATACCAGGCAACAACAGAGGTAAGAGCTGCGGTAGTTACATCAATTGCAACTACGATTGTAAGTTTCCTTCCGGTATTTGCCATGCAGGCACAGGAAGGAAAACTGTTCCATCCTCTTGCCTTTACTAAGACATTTGCACTCCTCTCGGCATTTATCCTTGGAATAGTTGTTTTACCTACGCTGGTACATATTTTCTTCAACATCTCCTTTGACAGAAAGAAAATCAAGAGAATATGGAATGGTTGTCTGATTGCAGCAGGTTTCATTTTTGTTATTATTTGGCAAATGTGGCCGGCATTAGCATTAATAGCTGTTGGAATAAATAACCTTCTTGATTACAGATGGTCTGAAAAACGCGAAGAGTTTCCAAACTACATTAACATATTTATTACTGTCTTGTTTGCGACTTGGTACCTTTCTACAGAATGGCTGCCACTTGGAGCTCATAACAGCGAATTTATCAACTTCCTCTTTGTTTCCGGAATTGTAAGTGTTATTCTGCTCGCTTTGATGTCAATGGTACATTTTTACGAAAATATACTTCGCTGGGCCTTACAGAATAAATGGAAGTTCCTGATGATCCCTGCATTTACACTATTATTTGGTCTATTGGCCTGGCAGGGTGTTAATAAAATTTTTGGGTTTATTGCAACAGGAGCTGAAAAAGCCGGATGGAAAAGTTTCCGGCAGAACGCTCTCTGGGAGGGAGCGGTTAAAACATTTCCCGGTACCGGTAAGGAGTTTATGCCTTCACTAAATGAAGGTTCATTCTTGTTAATGCCTACCAGTATGCCTCATTCCAGTATCGAAAAAAACCTTGGATATATTGAAACTCTTGATAAACGGCTTGCAACAATACCTGAAGTGGAAATTGCTGTAGGCAAATGGGGCCGTGTTAATTCCGCACTCGATCCTGCACCCATCCAGATGTTTGAAAATACCATTAACTACCGCTCAGAATATATTCTGGATGAGAATGGCCACAGGATGCAGTTTAAAGTGGACAAAAAAGGAAACTACCTTCTGAAAAACAATTCTGTTTACAATCCTCAGAAAGAGGCTTTCAGAATTATTCCTTCCGATAGTCTTTCCCCGGATAAAAAAGGTGAATATTTTCGTCAGTGGAGGCCACAAATCAAAAAACCAATTGATATCTGGAAGGAGATTGTAAAAGTCACTGATATTCCGGGTTTGACATCAGCTCCCAAGTTACAACCGATTGAAACCCGTCTCGTAATGCTTTCAACGGGGATGCGCGCTCCGATGGGACTGAAAGTTTATGGACCTGATCTTGCTACCATCGAACAGGCAGGGATGATGTTTGAGAAAGCATTAAAGGATGTTCCTTCAATTAAATCATCAGCAGTTTTCTACGACCGTGCTGTTGGTGCTCCTTATCTTGAAATTAAACTTAACAGGGAAGCCATGGCACGTTATGGGATGACGGTAAGAGATGTGCAGGAAATATTGCAGGTAGCTGTCGGAGGAATGACACTCTCAACATCAGTTGAAGGCCGTGAAAGATTTCCGCTAAGAGTAAGGTATGCCCGTGAACTGCGCGATAATCCGGAAGATATAAAGCGAATACTCGTTCCGGCAATGAACGGAGTCCAGATTCCGCTGGGTGAAATTGCAGAAATTGATTATACCCGTGGCGCTCAGATGATCAGAAGCGAAAATACTTTTCTTGTCGGTTTTGTAATTTTCGATAAACTGGAAGGGAAAGCCGAAGTTGATGTAGTGGAGGAGGCGAGTAAGATTCTGAAGGGGAAAATCGATTCAGGAGAGATTATATTAGCTCCCGGTGTCACTTACAAATTTGCAGGAAATTATGAAAATCAATTGAGAGCCACACGAAGACTTGCTATAGTTGTTCCGTTGAGCTTAATTATGATATTGCTCTTACTATATTTTCAATTTCGTACAATTACTGCGTCATTTATTCACTTCTCCGGTGTTTTTGTTGCCTTCTCTGGAGGCTTTATAATGCTCTGGCTGTACGGACAGAATTGGTTCATGAATTTCTCCGTAGCAGGCTTAAATCTTCGTGACATGTTTCAGATGCACCAAATAAATCTCAGCGTTGCGGTGTGGGTAGGATTTATTGCCCTGTTTGGGATTGCAACCAACGATGGAGTAATAATGGGTACTTATATTCACCAGGTATTTGAAGATATGAAACCAACAACAGTCCATGATGTACGTGAAGCTGTTGTAATGGCCGGGAAAAAGCGTGTACGCCCCGCTATGATGACCACAGCAGTTGCAGTAATTGCTTTACTTCCTGTATTATCATCGACAGGTAAAGGAGCCGATATAATGGTTCCGATGGCAATCCCAACATTTGGAGGAATGGTAATTCAGGTAATGACAGTCTTTGTTGTTCCCCTGTTTCAGGCTATGTGGAGAGAAGGGGAAGTAACCAGGAAAAATAAAGTAGCTGCTCAAACTATTAATAATCAATTGGAAAATGAAAATGATAACATATAAAAAATTACTAATTACAATTATTGCGATGGGAAGCTGGATTATTGCAAGCAGCCAGCAATATCCGGATTCACTTTTGCGATATCTCGAAATTGCAGCGAAAAAAAACCCTGGAGTCCTTCAAAAATTAAGCGAATATCAGGCAGCGCTGCAAAAGATACCTCAGGTTGGCAGTTTGCCAGATCCCGAATTAAGTGCAGGAATATTTCTTAGCCCGATGGAACTGTTAAGCGGTAATCAGGTTGCTGATTTAAGACTAATGCAGATGTTTCCCTGGTTTGGTGTTTTAAGGTATGGAAAAGATGAGATGAGCCTGATGGCAAAGGCAAAATTTGAACTTTTCCGCGATGCAAAGCTTCAGGTCTTTTACGACGTTCAGAGAACCTGGTACGAACTATATAAAGTTCAAAAGGATATCAGGATCTCAGAAAAGAATATTGAGATCCTTAAATTGATTGAAAGGCTTGCCCTGGTCAGATTCAAATCGGCTTCATTGGAAAATGCACCATCATCATCTCAAAGTACAGCAAATTCATCTGTCAGCAGCAGCGGTGTCAGTGCCAGTGCTTCCGGAATGAAGATCATGGGTGCAGGTCAGAGCACCACAGGTTCTTCAGGATCAAATCAGTCTTCCCCCATGCAAACGAACACAATGGGATCATCTTCAGGAAGTTCCGGTCTGGCAGATATATACAGGATACAAATCGAATCGAGTGACCTTGAAAACAATATTGCTTTACTGAAAAATCAACGAAATTCCATTGTGGCACAATTTAACACATACCTGAACAGGAAGGTAACAACATCGGTCTATACATATGAAAATATAACCAGGGATTCTCTTGAATTTTCATTGACAATTGTTTCGGATAGTATGTTGGCAAATAACCCTATGCTGGGAATGCTGGATTTCGAGAAACAATCATTAGAAGCCAGGAAAAAAATGGTTACACGTATGGGTTATCCGATGGTCGGTTTAGGTCTTAATTATTCTGTAATTGGTAAAAGTGCAATGTCAACATCCTCAATGAATGGAAAGGACATGATAATGCCAATGGTAGTTCTTACTTTACCTATTTACAGGAAAAAATATACAGCGATGCAAAATGAAGCTGAACTTCTGAAAACAGCCACTTCTGAAAACTATCAGGCAACTGCCAATGCCCTGCAGTCAGAGTATTATCAGGCTGTCCTTTTGTATCAGGATTCGCAAAGGAGGGTGAAACTGTATGAAAATCAATTTCAACTGGCATCAAAATC
>JANYJP010000134.1 GCA_025358455.1 Bacteroidales bacterium | reverse complement strand
CAGCAGGGAGAGGGATCTGTTGCTGACTGCCTCCAGCCGGGACTTTACCTATTGAGGTTGCCTTGCCGGTTTTGGTATCAACACTGTAAAGATTTCCCCCGGAATCCTTAACGGTAATGGTTTTGGGATTTTCTTTCAATTGCTTCGATACATCTTTCCGCACGATATCACCTTTAGCGGTTACAATTACTATTTCACGCTTCGCGGTATCAAGTGTGATTGCTCCACTGCCGGGGATCAGTACATCGGGCAGGATTATAGTGACACCTTCTGTTCCATTTATCACTGTTCCATTTTCTGAGCCGCCCTCAAACACCTTGTCAATATCCCACATCGCGTTGTCAGCGCCTTCGCTCTTATCGGTCATGAGGCGAATTACGCCTTCTGCCATCTGGTAATCGGTGTTAACAAATATATTGGTAAACTCACACGATAAAACCATTCATGGAAAAGGCATCTCTGATGGAAACCCTCTTCTAAGAAGAAAAGAAAACCATTAATACCATGCTCGATGCGTTCCGTGGAAAGAAAAAACTAAAGGACGCCCTCTCGAACGTCCTTAGTGATGTGAAGTAAGCATCTAATTACCTAAAAATGCCTAAGCGGGTAATCCGGATGATTCTTTTTAAATTCTTTTAGATGCGCTATTATTAGAGAGTCCTGACTTTTAAAAGCATAATCAGCTATTAAGTTTATGTCCACATATCCTTTTTCCGGGAATTCCTTCTTCTTTTCTTCCAGGTATGCCTGCCCCGGTGAAAGTCCTAATTCTTTACCCATCTTTTTGTAATTGTAAAATTTGGCTAATCGTAAATCATAATCCAAATTTCCAGAAGTATACAAACCCTTCCATTTCTTATATGCTTTTTGTATATCAATTGGTATCCCAGTGGTGTCAAGTACCGTAGTATCAACCACCTCCTTTAAATAAAAATTCAAATAATTTTCAGGGTAAAAAGGATGCTCGATCACATTAACTAATGCCTGACGTATATTTTCAGTCATGTATTTGTTGTCGCCATATAGAAATTGGAAGTTATTAGCATCAAGAATAAGCCGTAATGTTGCGTCTTCTATAAGCTTAAGAACCTTTAAACCTTCTGCCTTACTTAGTTTGCCAGACTCATACCGGTTTATTAAAATATCTTTTATTCTATATAATGGATAAAACGAATAATATTTATTAAAAATATTATCATTCTTTCCGAGTTTTATAAGAAAACCCAAGAAGCGTTCGTAAAATTCAACCGGCATTAAATCGGATATAGAAACATCGTAACGCTCCTTTTCACATATATACTGTTCTGGAAAACCCCTATACCAGTAGCAGTATTGTTCGATTTTCATTAAAGTATCAGAGTTCTCAATTGAACCAAAATAATAACTTATTAAAGGGCTTTTTAAAGCTATCGCACTATCCAATAGTTGTTCATAAATACCGTACATTGCATTTTCCGTTGTGGCTATTAATTTATATTGTACTGGTGGTTGCAATTGCGCTGACATTGTAAGCGACAACGCAGCAAAAATTATAGCGCTTATATTCTTTATCTTCATTATTTTGTATTTATTCGTATACTTATTCGTTCACGTACTAAAGATATCTGCCATGAATAAAAGTCTAATAGTGGGTTTGCATTACTGAACCCTTTATCAGAATATCCCATAATATTTGTAGTGAGGTATTGCATATTCTGTTGTGACGATTCATTTCTGCGGGATGAAGGCAAAAGGCCTATGTTAACTGCATATTCGTCTAAACCGCTACAATGGCCAAGTTCATGAGGTGGAACTCTCTTATCATATGTTGCCTGCATAACAAACCAATTTTGGTCTAAAGTTGGACCAGTATATCCACTTGCGTTAATAGGCTCTGATGAAATAATCATATAATACTGGTTGGCTTTATATTCAGAATGAGCCTTTAAGGCATTAAGTACAGGTGTTAAGTTTGAATTTACATTTAAACTGTATGGCGGATTAACCTTAATTTCAATATGTTTCCCCTCTTGCCACGATACATTAATAGTATTATAAATGGCATTTACATCACTTATAACTGTTGAGAGGCCTATTCCAGTGGATTCTGCGTTAATAGTCACAATGTTTAAGATAGGCGTAAGTAAAGATTCGTTAATCTGTCGGAACTCAACTTTCCCTTTGATATTTCCATCAACGTCTTTTATATCCAAAATAGTGCCGTTTGGAGGTGTCTGGATTGTAAATTCTTTCCCAAGTTCGATAGCCTTGTCCCCTATGGTATATTGTAACGGGCTTGGATTCTCATTTCTGGGAATATCTGCAAGTAATAATTTTACGTTATATTGATTTTTGTAATGGACAATCGGTATTTTGTAAGCCGCCCCTAAAACATCGAACCCACCAGTCTTCATGGTGTTGTTTTGGTCTCTCAATGAAAGGCTTGCAGAACTCCCCCCAAACGCTGTTGAATAATAATCTTCAATGTAATATCCTGTTTCTTCATTGGATTTCCCTCTTATTACCGTAACAAATGGTGAGATGCCAGCGGTTTTAATAACTCCCTTGATGGATTCTTTCCCGATTGCTATTTCGTAGGTTGATTCTCCTGAACTTAATTGATACTTTATCCAATCCAGTGTTAGGTCAGGGTCATATTGTTTATCTCCAAATTTTATAGTACTGACAAGGTAAGAGCATTGCTGATTTCGGTTAAATAATGTAGTTATATCTTCAACCCCATTATTTTTTTCGTCATAAGTAAAGAAAACCGGGCGCAATGAAACTTTGCTGCCTGACAATTCAATTTCATTCGTAAGGTCATATGTTTTTTTATCTTCTCTTATTATACAGCTTGCTTTTCCTTCTTGTTTATATACAATATTTGGTGCTACCCTTACGAGTTCAATATTATATACCGGAAAGGTGGCACCTTGTAATGTATAATACATGTAAATACTCTCTTTCTCGCTGGATTTGCTTCTAAATAAAACATCTTTCTCCTTGGTTTGATTAATGTCCCAAACTATTTCAGGTATTTCTCCTTTGTCAACTCCATTCTTAACCAACATAGTGGAGACCTTATAATCATTTTTATCGGTACCCAATACAAAAACCTGAATACTCTTAAAGGAATAGTTGTTTAGTTCATCATTTGTAAGTTTTTTTGTATTATTAAATTCGTTTTCAATTGATTCTATATCAAATTTAAAGGCCTTTTTACCGCTTATTGTAATGTAATATTCTTTGGTAGTTGCCATCATTGCCCCTTCTTCTTCATCCTGAAGGAATGAAAATAACATTATACCCGGATCATGTATAGCATCCCATTGGTATTTTACCAGGTCGGTGCCTGAAGTGTAGTCCATAAGATTGTTAGTGGTACTTTTGGCAATCTGATAGTTGCTGTCGAAGGTGTGATTTAAATGAAAAGCTCTCCCGCCGAAGCGGGATTGGCTCAGCTAAAACCCTTGCTTCGACTGGCGTCTTGCAATGGCAAGCTTCGCTCAACGTTCGCTATTTCGTGAGCTATGGTGCGGTAAATAGCTTTATCGCCCAACTTAAGCGCTGTTTTGGTAAACAGGTAGCCGAACTGCTTGCCTCGGGGCATGTCGCCGGTGGCATTCAGATCGTCGCTAGATTGCAACACAAACAGATAAAGGGTTGAGGGGTCGAATTTACCTCCTTTATGCTTAATGAAAGCGTTGTTGAGCTTCTTCATGCCAGGGGTGTACTGACTGAACAAGCCGCTGCCGGTTACATCGAGGCTGTCGGCCGAAGCGCTGAATTTGCTGTTATCCGTG
>JANYJP010000110.1 GCA_025358455.1 Bacteroidales bacterium | reverse complement strand
CGATGATTACTTTGGCCAATTTTATTCCTCAGTCGATGGCTGCCCTTAAATTGGTAAAGGGGATAGGAAAGAAGAAATCAGAGAAATTCGGTGAAGATCTTTTAAATATCATTATTTCATATTCCATAAAAGAAAAAATTGAACCACCTGTCGAAATTGTTACTTAGAATAAGATTCCCAAAAAGATTTATGCTTCAGCTATGACCATGTTAGGTTATGTTGATGGAAACAATTTTCAGGATGGGGTCAGCTATCTAGAAATTGTCGAATTTTTAACAAAAAATTCGTTGAGAACTTCCACATTATTGTCTGGTGTTTTTTCCCATTCAATAAATTCAGGGAAGGGTCGGGAATAAGTTTCCAGCACTTTTCGATAATCGTCAATCTTTTCTTTGGAAGTTACCGACTATTTCCGTTTAACTTATGAGAATGCGTAGTAGACCGCTCTCCTTACGAAATACTACAGATTTAATAACCATACAAAACATTAAAGCTCGCAATAAAAGCTATAATTTAGTAATAATAAGTAAATAAAATTTACAAATTTGCAAACGAAATCTAACGTAAGATATATGTAATATAGAAATTAGATATTTTAGGAATATGAATGAAAAGAATGGACTCTCAAGACGTAGTTTTGCTTATATGGCTGTCCTTAGTTGAGGAAGTATCTTTTTGATTCCAACCTGCTCCTGTCCTAAGACAAGGAACCAATGTGGGCTGGGTGATTTGATAGTGAATTTTTCGATGTGCTTCGTGACCATTCAATACTGGGATACTATAAATGAGTCTGGCATTTTTCAACTGGTATAGTAATTAAAAAATAGGATACAAAATAAAATATGTTTCATAATATAGTTTAAATAGCAAAAATAATTTCATATAGTTTTGTTAATTCAAATTTAAAACTTACATTTGCTTTCATGAAGTTATTATGATACCAATTGTGTTTTATGGAAATAAGGAGTTTGCTTCATACCTCAAATAGTAATATACCAAAAGAAAACACTCTGAATAAGGTTGCTTATTTAAAAATTAAAGATTGCTTCCTCATATCAATTTACAGAATACTTGCAAAGAATGTCAAAACAGAAATTTTTTATTTAATACAATTTTCTTTATAATATGCTTGTCATAAGCCAGGAGTTTTAAGCTAGCTGATAATCTAACCTAATAATTATTAAATCTTATGAAAAATTTGCTTTTCTTATTGTTTTTTTCTTCAATTATGTTTTTGTCGCATGCACAGCAACGCCAAATGAAAGAACTGGGATTAGAGGATAAATTGCTTCACAAGGATTACACTCCTAAATCCATTTTTAAAATCCCTCAGACTCGGATTTTAAAGGCCAAATATCCGGCAATAGATATGCACATGCATGCCCCTCGCGGAGGCAATCTTGATTCCGCCGCTATTGCGCTTTTGAAAAACATGGATGAAACAGGCATTCAAAAGACAATTCTATTTTGCGGTACAGGGAAAGAATTCGATAGGTTGGCAGCCGTTTTCGGAAAACATTCCGATCGTATAGAACTCTGGTGCGGGTTTGATCTTTCCGCTGGTCCTGCCCCAGCGCTAGTCGAACTGGAACGATGTGTAAAGCTCGGCGCCAAAGGTGTTGGCGAGATCAGTGATAAAGGGGACGGACTGCGCGGTTCAAAACCGACGATGCACATCGACGATCCACGCATGGATTTTATTCTGGAAAAACTTGCCGACCTTAAACTGCCAATGAACATACACGTTGGAGATCCGAAATGGATGTACGAACCGATGGACGAACATAATGACCTGTTGTTCGAGGCATTATATTACCGGCTCGATAACAAAAATGATATTCTGGACCTTCCAGGAATGATAGGTACTCTGGAACGCGCCGTGAAAAAACATCCCCGGACAACTTTTATCGCATGCCATTTCATGAACCAGACATATGATCTGGATCAACTCGGGAAAATGCTTGATAAGTATCCGAACCTGTTTTCTGATGTATCACAGAGAGAGGCGTACGTAGCCGCTATCCCCAGGTTTGCAAAACAATTTATGGAGAAATACGCCGACCGGTTGGTGTACGGCACCGACCAGGGTTACAGCCTGTCCATGTATCGGAATACGTTCCATATCTGGGAGACACTCGACGAACACTTCTACGCGTGGGATGTATCGAATACACGTTGGCCTCTCTCCGGACTAGGGCTCAGCGATGCCACACTTAAGAAGTTCTATAGGGAAAATGCATTGAAAATTTTAAGAAAGTAAGCAAAAGTATCTGGCAAAAAAACAGATCAGATATAGCAATAATTATTTTTCATTCCTTACTGATGGGGACAACCTTGCACAGATGAGTATTAATTAAAAAAATCTCAGGTCGCCTGCTTCATTCATTGGCAAGCGCTTTAATCTGTATATCACTTAAAACCAAATAGTCAGATAAATAATTAAAACATTTGCCTATGGAACGATCTTTTATAAACAAAATCAGGAAAGTGATGTAACCGTTTTCCTGTATTTAAAGTTAAGTTACTACTAAAATTATAACCTAATTAATACCATTCATAGTTATGAAAAATATTTTTGATTTGTGGGTACAATCATACCCAAAACTAAAAAGACTCCTAAAAGTATTTAAAATTGCAATTCTCATTATTATAACTAGTATATCAAGTGTTTCAGCTATTCCTGCACATTCCCAGTTGGCGAAAGCCGATCCTCAGCAGACCGTGGTTACCGGAAAGGTAATAGACAAACAGACAGGCGAAGCAATGCCAGGCGTAAACATTCTTGTAAAAGGCTCAACTACTGGAGCTATAACCGATAAAGAGGGAAAATATTCTATTTCAATTTCCGACCGGAATGCTGTTCTCATTTTTTCCTTTATTGGTTACCTTTCAACGGAAATCCCATTTGAGGGTAAATCTGTTGTTGATGTATCTCTTGTCTCTGATGTGCAAAATCTTGAAGAAGTTATTGTTGTAGGATATTCATCTAAGCAAAGATCTCAACTAACCAGTTCAGTTGCTACGGTTTCATCTGAAAGACTTATGGCGTTTACATCAAGTAACATTAATACTATGTTACAGGGACAAGTTGCCGGTGTAGTTGTATCAAGCAGTTCTGGTAGTCCAAACGCAAACGCGAATATTGTCATAAGGGGGTCAAGCTCTATTTCTGCCGGCTCTTATCCTTTGTATGTTGTTGATGGTATTATTGGTGGCGCTGCTGACCCGAGTGATATTGAAACAATAACCATTCTTAAAGATGCTGCTGCTACAGGATTATATGGTTCAAGAGCCTCTAATGGAGTAATAATTATTACTACCAAATCAGGCAAATCAGGCAAAACAAAGATCAATTTCAATCATACTATTGGTTTTAGCAAAGCGCTTCAGGGTAACTCCAGGCCAATGAATAGCCAGGAATTATATGATTTTCAGAAAAGCTTTTATACCCCTGCACAATTTGCAGTTGACCGTCCCGATAGTCTTCTAAATACGAATACCAACTGGTGGGACGTATTTTACAGAAATGGTTTAATAAAAAGCTATGATCTTTCTGCCTCCGGGGGCAATGAAAAAACACAAGTGTATGTGTCAGGAAGTTATTATAGTGAAGATGGCACGATGATACATACCGGCAGAAAAACGTATAATCTCAGATCAAACGTTGTACATAAGATAAATGACAAACTTAAATTAAATATGAAGTTTAATGGCAGATTCATTAATACTGAGAATGAAGCCTCCGGGGATTATGGTGCACTTTCTGGAGCTTCCAGTAATATTCCATGGGATAATCCATATAATCCCGATGGTTCCATAAAAAGAGGTAATGAACCAGGTTGGGTAGGACGTGAATACAGAAGTTATATTTATGATTTGCAGTATAATTTTGATTATACCAAGGGATCTGGTATGGACATAGATGCCGGTTTGGATTATTTAATTCTACCCAATCTGGTATTTACTTCTACTAACAGAATTAGTTATAATAATTCAAAAAGGGAGTTGTTTTACGATGCCCGTTCCCAAACATCCCAAAGTTCTGGTGTAGGATATCTACAGAATTGGACGAATTCCAGCCACAGCTTAATCACATCCAATAGGTTAAAGTATGACAAAAACTTTGGCTTACATGCTATAAGCGTACTAGCTGTTCTGGAAGGAGAAAAGAATTTTTCTGATTGGAACTATCTTAGCGGCTCTAAACTTCCTATAGGTTTGCATGTTATGGATGTAGTAGCCCAGATAACCGGTGCCACCGGTAATACTTCTGAAAATGCCTTTAACAAAGGCTTGGTACAGGTTGATTACAGTTTTAATAACAAATATTTTATGGTTGGTTCGTTTATTAACGAATCATCATCCAGATTCGGTGCAAACAACCGTTCTGCCAATTTCTATACACTGGGCGCTTCCTGGATTTTGAGTAATGAGAATTTCATGAAAAAATTTACTTCTATTAACCAATTAAAACTCAGGGCAAGTTATGGAATGATTGGTAATGCAAATATCAGCAATTATCAATCGTTGGGATTGTATTCTTATGCTGATCAATATAATAATAATTCCGCAACTTATCCATATCAATTGGGTAATCCCAATTTAACCTGGGAGAAAACGGGTACATATAATATTGGAGTAGATGTCATTGTATTTAATCGTATTACTCTTAACGTTGATGTATATAATAAAACCAGTAATGCACTCTTATTAAATGTGGACAAAGCATATACCAGCGGCTTTACATCGATAATTGACAACGTCGGATCGGTACGAAACAAGGGTCTCGAGATCAATCTGACTACTAAAAACATTACTAGTTCGTCGTTTAGATGGGAAACAAATTTCAATATTGCATTTAACCAAAACAGAGTTCTGAAATTGGCTGGAGGTAAAGATATTACAATTCCATATCAGGGAACCTCAGCTAATATTAGGATCAGTGAAGGACGCGATATGAACAGTTATTATATGCGTAAATTTTCACGGGTTAATCCTGATAATGGCGAACCATTATGGGAACTTGATGTTCTTGAAACCAATGGAAACATTACAGTAACAGAAACTAATCTTTATGCTCAGGCTACACAGAAGTATGTAGGTACTGCTTCTCCAAAATTTACAGGAGGTATTTCAAATACACTTGCTTATAAGAGCTTTTCTCTTACCGCTTTTGCCAATTTTACATACGGAAACATGAGGACGGGGTATGGTTATGCTAATGGTGATGCTCAAACCTCCAATGTAAGAGTATTGGCGAATGGAGAAACTATATGGAAGAATCAAGGTGATATCGCAACTTATCCAAGAGCCATTTTGGGCGGGAATTTGCAGTCTACCAAAATTTCATCACTAAACATGGGTTCTGGCAGTTATATCCGCTTACGTAATGTTACTCTGGGTTATGAATTGCCTGCCACCCTGTTACAAAAAATTAAAGTTTCCAAGGCCCGAGTTTATGTTAGTGGAGATAATTTGTGGACTGGCACACGCTTTCCAGGCATTAATCCTGAATCTGTTATTGCTAGTAATGGAGCTTCCTCTGGTGATTATAACTATGGTGAGTACCCTTTTAGTATGAAAATATTATTTGGTATCAATCTTGAATTTTAAATATTCTAAAAAATACGCATAATGAAAACAATTAATATTATCCGATATTCAATAATAGCCATTTTTCTGGTTATTGTCAGCTCTTGTGAAAAAGACCTGCAACCTTTTTCCAGTAAATCAGATGAATTTGCTTTAGCAACACCAGCTGATTTGCAACTTGCAACCTATGGAGCTTATGCACGATTAAAAACTCCTGAATATCCATTAGAGTTATTCTGGAGTTCAATTTATGCGAGTGATGAAGTTGCCTTAAGCGGACAGACAACCAATCCTATATGGAATACTTATAATTATACACATTTACCGAACACGTTTAATACGGAGTATTTTTGGAGGGATGCGTATAAAGCAATCTATTCATCAAACAAAATCATAGAGAAAATTACAGATGGCACATCTCCATTGTTGGATCAGTTAAAAGGAGAAAATCTGTATCTCAGAGCTATGTCGCATTTCTTTCTGGTACGCTTCTTTGGTCGTCCTTATCCTCAGGGCGCTGGTGAAAACCCGGGGATTCCTTATAAAGATAACACGCTGGATGATCTCCCTTACAGAAATACTGTGAAAGAGGTTTATGATTTTATAATAAGAGACCTCCTTAAGGCTGCAGAGCTGATGACAGTATCTAAAAACTCATGCTATGCTTCCAAAGAGACCTGTTATGCTCTTTTAAGCCGTATCTATCAATATAAGGAAGATAATGTTAATGCCATTAAGTATGCTAACATGGTGATTGATTCCAAACGTTACAAGTTAGTAGAAACGCAGGCCTTCAAAACATATTTTATCCCTGTACCTGAAAATAATCCGGAAACTATCTTTGCACTTCGACATGTACCTGTCGACAACCGTTTTAAGTCCGCAATCGGTAACCAGTTTTACAATTCTCCTGTTGGTAGTACAGGCTATGCTGAAACCTATGCTTCTCAAACTCTTGTAGATTTATTATTAAAGTATCCCGAGGATGTACGGAATAGTTTTATTGAACCTCAGCGCGAAGCTAATGGTACAATGAAAATGAGAGGTCTTGTACCGAAGTATTACATGAACAAGTACAACTGGCAGGATGGTATTGCCAACCTGTGTTCACCAGTTATTTTCCGCTTGGCCGAAATGTATCTTATCAGAGCTGAGGTGAACGCTAAATTGGGAAATGACCAATTGGCTATTGATGATGTTAATATCATCCGTAAACGGGCAGGCCTTTCAGGAACAGCGCTTTATACGGTAGATGATTTAAAGGGTCATGATAGTGTACTGAGTGTCGTGTTGGAGGAAAATTACCTTGAATTTTTTATTGAAGGACACCGTACCTTTGATCTGTTCAGAAATAACCGCCCAATGATTAGGGCTTATACGGGTTGGCACGGTACGGACCACTTTAATTTCAGAGTGGAGCCAACTAGTCCCAGGGTGATTTTTTATATCCCGGAACGAGAAATCATAGCTAATCCGAATTTGACACAAAACCCTTAATGATTGGATGAAATTGTAACTACAGCATCCTGTATTTTCAGGATGCTGTTTTAATACAAATAAATAGTTTTACTTTATAAAAATTAAAATAAGCAAACAGAAGATTGTTTATAAAAATCCGATGAAAGATATTGTTCGGAACAAATACAAAATACTTTAGTATATAACAAATAAAAAATGTAAATATGAGCAAAAAGTACGATCGCAGAAGTTTTATGGAGCTTACTACAGGAGGCAATTTTGATAATGCAACTCCTACCGCGATGGGTTTCCCAAAGAAGGCTTCAGGGAAGAGTCCTGCTGCCGACAAACCTATACGGCTTGGCTTTGTTGGTCTTGGAGGGCGAGGTTCTTATCACCTTAATGCAGCTCTCGGAATAGAAGGTGTAGTAGTACCTGCTATATGCGAGCTGAAGCCCGTACGCTTACACCAGGCAAAAAGATGGGTTGAAGCTGCGGGACTGCCAACACCACGCTTATATGACCGGGGATCAAAAGATTATTTACGGCTTTGCGAAGAGGAAGATCTGGATGCTATTATCTGTTGTACTCCATGGCAATTTCATACACCAGTCTGCGTTGCTGCTATGAAAAATAATAAGCATGCCGTCTCAGAGGTTCCTATCTGTATAACTCTTGAAGAGGCATGGGAATTGGTTGAGACCTTCGAGAGTACAGGTAAATGGGCAACCATTGGACTTGAAGGTACGGGTGACCAATCAATGCTGAATATGGTTTATAAAGGATTGTTTGGTGATATCGTGCATACTGAAGGAGGATATGTACATGATTTAAGAATGGTTAAATTTACTCCTGATGAAGAACCATGGCGCTTACAACATTCTCTAGATCATAATGGAAATCTGTATCCTGATCACCCGATGGCCAGAATGATGCCATTATTGGATATAAACCGCGGAGACAGGTTTGATTACATCCTTTCCATGAGTTCAAGCTCGGTGATGCTTAATAACTATGCCGCTTTAAACTATGGCAAAGATACTCCATATGCCAAAACTAAAATCTCTCTGGGTGATTATAATGCTTCACTTATACGAACAGTCAATGGAAAGATGATCACACTCAATCATGATACAAGCACTCCTCACCCTCGGGAAGATTTTCGCCTGCAGGGCACAAAAGGGGTGTATCTGTCAGGTGGGATACAGGCAGGTGGTGTACAAACAGGCGCTGTACAGGCAGGTGGGAGACGAGGGGGGAGGATTTACCTTGAAGGACTCAGCCCGGTAGAACATACGTGGGAACCTGCAGAGAAATATTTAAAAGAGTACGCTCTTCCTGTCGTCGCTATTCCGCCGAGAAGAGGTGGCGCTATAGAGGGACATGGCGGTGGAGGTGATCAGACTCCATTAAACTGGCACCGATTGGTTATAGCTCTCCGTGAAAATAAAATGCCCGATTGGGATGTATATGATTCGGTTACAAGCGGAGCTATTGTTCCCCTGTCTTGTGCCTCGGTTGCAAATAAATGTCAGGCAGTTGATTTTCCCGATTTTACAAAGGGAAAGTGGAAAACCAGACCGAGAATTACATTAGGATAGATGTTAACTTACCAGAAAATATAATAAGTACAATTATGAGCAAAATATATTATAGTCGTAGAAAATTTGTGAAGACTTCCGCAACTGCTGCAATTGGAGCAGGTATGTTATCGGGATTAAGTTACCCCATGGGAGTTTCAGCACAAAACCCTCTTAATGAAAAACCAATAAGGCTTGGCTTTATTGGGATAGGAGGCCGTGGTTCATATCATCTCAACGCCGCTTTAGGTATTGAGGGAGTTGAAGTACCTGCTATCTGTGAGGTTATTCCAAAACGCCTTCAGCAGGCAAAAAAATGGATTGAAGAGTCTGGTCGTCCGACACCAAAGCTTTATGACAAAGGAGTAACAGATTTTAAAAGATTATGTGAAAATGAAAAGCTGGATGCTGTTATTTGTTGCACCTCATGGGAATGGCATACACCTGTTTGTCTTGCTGCCATGAAGAATGATAAGCATTGTGTCTCTGAAGTTCCAATTATTCTTACTATTGATCAGGCGTGGGAGATTGTTGAAACTTACGAAAGTACAGGGAAGTGGGCAACAATTGGATTAGAAGGTTTCGGTCAACTCGCTCTTTTAAATATGATACAAAAAGGAATATTGGGTGACATTGTCCATGCCGAAACAGGATATATTCACGACCTGAGGCTGGTTAAATTCGATCCTGAGCGTGAGCCATGGCGCTTACAACACTCAATAGATCGTAACGGAAATCTTTATCCTGATCATCCAATGAGCAAAATGCTGCCAGCATTGGATATAAACCATGGAGATAGGATAGATTATCTGGTTTCAATGAGCTCGTTTGGAGGGATGCTTAATGACTATGCTGCTATCTACTATAAAAATAAAAATCATCCGCTTACCAAAAAGAAAATCGCACTTGGCAACTATAATGCATCACTAATCAGAACGGTTAATGGGAAAATGATTACCCTTAACCATGATACAAGTACCCCTCATCCGCGGGAGAATTATCGCATTCAGGGTACAAAGGGTGTATTTATTGGAGATTCAACTTACAAAAACATATATATAGAAGGAGTCAGCCCCGTAGAACATGCATGGGAATCGGCAGATCCATATTTAAAAGAATATGAGCATCCTATTGTTAAGAATTATAACCCTGCACCCAGAAAAGGTGGGGAAATAGTTGGACATGGAGGGGGTGGCACACAGACACCAATGAACTGGAACAGGTTGGTTGCTGCACTTCGTGAAAATAAAATGCCAGACTGGGATGTTTATGATTCAGTAACAAGCAGTGTCATTTCACCCATTACGGAAACTTCTGTTGCAAATAAAGGTAAGGCAATTGATTTTCCTGACTTTACTAAAGGAAAGTGGAAAACCAGACCACAAATAACATTAGTTTAGATATTTATTTTTGTCTATAATGTAGGGACAAACTCGGTTAACTTCAGTATCATCTCAGTATGATTATTAATAAGAAAATTATACAAAGAGTTACTGAAAAATAGCGGATAACAGAATACATAACAAGATTGATTTTGACAGTGGTTATACGGGTATGAGACCTTGTAAATTAATCTTAGAATGACTGTTATCAAAGCTATCGAACATAGTGGTGTTCCGTCAATATAGACAATTATGAAGAATATCATAATAACCTAATTATACTTTCAACATTTAATATTATGGAAATAAATCGAAGAAATTTTGTAAAAAAAGCTGCTATTGCAGGTTTAGGAACTGCTTCAATCTCAGTTGGGGCAATGAATACAACCGTTGCTGATGAAAAGCAGAAGAAAAAACCAATTACCTCAGGTTCCGGCAGAATCCGTATGGGTTTTATCGGGGTTGGTAACAGGGGAGGGGGTCATGTTCTTACAACCCTCCAGATTGGTAAAGTGGATATAGTAGCAATTTGTGATGTCTCTGAAAGATCAATTGCTACTGCTAAAAAAAATATTGCCAAGGCAAATGCTCCTGAGCCAAAAGTTTATACAGGTAGTGATTTTGCCTTCATGGATATGCTTGAGAAAGAAAACCTTGATGCAGTCATAATTGCAACTCCCTGGGAATGGCATTCACGTATGGCAGTAGCTGCAATGAAAGCAGGCGCATATACCGGGATTGAAGTACCTGCATGTACAACGCTCGATGAAGCCTGGGATCTTGTAAATACTCATGAAGAAACGGGTGTTGAACTTATGTTCCTCGAGAATGCCTGTTACGGCCGTGAGTCGCTTGCAATACTCAATATGGTTCGTGAAAATCTGTTCGGCGAATTGCTGCATTGCCGCTGCGGATATTTGCATGACCTAAGAGGAGTCAAATTCAACGATGGTCTGGAATATAATTACAAACCAGGCCAACCTTTGAAATTTGGAAAGGATGCATATGCTGAAGCTCAATGGAGAGGATTACATTCAATAAGACGAAATGGTGACCTTTATCCTACACATGGCATTGGACCGATTGCAATGCTGTTGGATATCCACAACGGGAACCGTTTCCTGTCACTTTCATCTTTTGCATCAAAAGCTCGTGGACTAGGAAAATATGTGGAAGATCATGGTGGAGCAAATCACCCTTTATTAAAAACTAAATGGAATTGCGGTGATATAGTAACATCAACTATAAATTGTGCAAATGGAGAAACGGTACTTGTTACCCACAATTGTAACAGTCCACGTCCCAAGCAGAGTGACTGGCTTGTACAGGGAACTAAGGGATTATGGGCCGGCGATTGGAAATCAATTTATATCGATGAGCAGTCTCCCGTTGAACATCAGTGGGAAAGCCA
The DNA here is from genome assembly GCA_025358455.1 of Bacteroidales bacterium. GTDB lineage: Bacteria > Bacteroidota > Bacteroidia > Bacteroidales > VadinHA17 > LD21. The sequence continues at coordinate 7,549 of JANYJP010000110.1, read as the reverse complement.
GGAATCATATCTGACTAAATATGACCATAAAATCTGGAGGGGTACAGGAGATGGTACTGAAGATCTGACTCATGGAGGCACTGATTATATGGAATTACTTGATTTCTACGATTCGGTAATTAATAAGAAACCTGCTATTCATGATGTTTATGATGCTGCAGCATGGAGTGCCATTGCTGAATTGTCTGAGATGTCTATTGCCAAAGGGAATATACCTGTTGATTTTCCTGACTTTACCCGTGGAAAATGGATAAAATACAGAGAAGATAAGTTGTTTGCCCCGGATGAAAAATTTCCACCATTTACGGAAAGGTACCTGAAATTTTAGTAACAGGGGAATTGATTTTCATGTTAAAAAATATTATCCAGAATAATCCGGGGTATTCACTCCGGATTATTTTGATTAAAAAAGTGGCAGTAGAAATCTTCATCGGTTGAGTCCTTTGTGCAGGAACCTAAAAGCAGTGTTGAACGCGTTAATTATGAACTGCAGATGCTCCAACCTGTTGATCAATACACTTAGCTTACTCTTGAAGTGTGACTTCTATTTTCTGCTATATCGTAATCATTATTTAAATTTAGTAATGCCTGGCACAGCAATAGGAATATCATATTTCGTATTCCATAATATTTTCTCCGGGAATAATACATCCATTGAAGAAAGAGCTTGTTCGTAGGAAATAGTTTCTCCGGAATATGCAGCCATTCGGCCAGCCATAGCCATTAAATTGGAACGTGTCGCCCACTCTCCGTCATTCATTGGTTTACTGGCCCTTATTGAAGCAAATAGTTCATCATGTTCCTGCTGATACATATTCTTTACCTTTGTTTCCTTATATGCATTGGCATCGGTAAACTTGGTGTCATCATCATATTTCCATGGATTCTTCCCTTTTATCTGGTGAAGGCCCGTTCGGCAATCTACAATACATTTTCCATCAGTTCCGGTAAGTTCAACTGCATAAGAAGGGGTTGTTCCGGTTTGCTGGCGACAAAAGACGTATGCCTTTGTCCCACTCGCATATTCATATATTATACCAAAATGATCGAAAACATTACCAAACTTTTCATCTGTCCTTTTCTGTCTCCCACCAGTACCGCTGATATTAACAGGAGCTTCATCACCCATAGCCCATGAAAGCATATCTATACTATGAATAGCCTGTTCAATAATATGATCACCTGACAGCCAATTATAATAAAGCCAATTACGCAATTTGTATTCCATATCTGACCATCCCTTTTTACGGTCTTTATACCATAATTCACTTGTATTATAAGTAGCTTCTGCAGCAAGAATGTTTCCAATCTGGCCATCTAATACACGACCGAAAGTGGCTCTTTTTGGACTGTGATATCTCCAGCAAAAGCCTGATACTAAAGACAAATTTTTATCCTTTGCTTTTTTGGCTGCCATCATTACTTTACGTAATCCGGGAGCATCTACAGCAAAAGGTTTTTCGCAAAAAATATGTTTGCCAGCATTAACTGCTGCTTCCAAATGTTCGGGACGAAAACATGGAGGAGTTGCCAATAATACAACATCAACATCAGAATCAATAAGTTTTTGATAGGCATCGAGTCCAACAAATTTCTTATTGTCAGCTACTTGCACTTTCTCACTGAATTTTTTCTTAAGTGAATTATACGATTCTTCCAAACTGTCTGAGAATGCATCAGCCATTGCATACAGCGCCACGTTCGGATCAGCATTAAGCGCTTGCTCAGCTGCGCCTGTACCACGACCACCGCATCCGATAAGTCCAACTTTTAATGTATTACTATTTGAAGCCCAAATAGAATTTGTAGAGATTATACTCCCTATTGTTGCTAACCCTGTAACCTTTGTGAATTGTCTTCTTGATATTTCCATAATATTTATAGATTTTAAAATTTAATAATAACCGGGAGTTTTATTTTTACTGCGATGAATAAGCAGAATTTAGAATAATGAGTTAGGCTATAATTACTTTAATACCAGTATCTTCTAATCTTTTTTTATCCTCGTCTGAAATTCCATTATCGGTAATAACACAATGAATTTTGGAGACACTGCAGATAAAAGCCAGACTGTGTCTCAAAAATTTGCTTGAATCACAAACTACGATTACTTCTTTTGAAATTTTTATCATTATTTCATTAAAGTAAGATTCCTCAATATTTGGCGTATATATTCCATGCCTTGTATCAAATCCATCTACTCCTATAAATGCTTTGTCAACGTAAAGGTTTTGCATGTTTTTTTCGGCAAGAGGACCTACCAGAGATAATGAGTTCTTACGTAGATAACCACCGGGGATTATGAGGTTAACGTTTTTTAACTGGATGAGTTGACTTACTATATTCAGTGCATTACAAACTACTGTTATATCGCTTAGATGGTCCAGATATTTAGTGATTTGGATAGTAGTTGTTCCTGAATCAATAATTATAGTATCATTTTCATTTATTAATTGTCCGGCTTTCTTTCCAATCCTGACTTTCTCTTCAATATGCAACTTATCCTTTTCTGAGATGTGGTAGTCAATACCTACGCTACCCTCAATTTTAATGGCGCCTCCCCTTGCTCTAATTAGTATGTTCTTTTTTTCAAGCTGCTCAAGATCATTCCTAATTGTTACCTCACTTACATCAAATTCCTTACTTAACTCAGGAACCAACACTTGTCCTGTTTTATTTAACTGATGCAAAATGCTTTTTCTTCTTTCAACCGTAGAACTTATTTTACGCAATTTCATGTTTCAAATATTTAAATACAAATATTAAATACATAAGTAAAGATAATAATCTTATTTAATTAATGCATAATATAAATTAATCTAATAATATCACTAATTAACTTTCAGATGCTTGAAAAAAAATTGAAATAACTTACGTTAAATTTGTTTTTGTTTTCAATTTATATAACTTTGCACAAAGAAAATACAATAAAATATCTAAATATGAATTCACCCGGTATGGAAAACCATGTATTTGAAAAACTAGGCGCTGGATTTACGGCAAATGAAATTAATGCTCAACCTGATTTGTGGTTGAAAATTTATGATCAGATCTTTGAAGACAGAGAGCGAATAAATAATTATCTTGACAATGCACTTTCGCAGGCATGCAAGATTATTTTAACAGGCGCAGGGACCAGCGCCTTTATTGGGCTATCACTTCATGGGGCTTTTTACAGGTTTCTAAAACTTCATACAGACGCAGTGGCAACAACTGATCTCGTTACTCATCCGAATGATTACTTCTTTTGTAATGAAACAATTATACTTGTCTCATTCTCCCGTTCCGGGAATAGTCCGGAAAGCACTGCGGCAGTTGTTCTTGCAGATAAATTGTGTAAGAAATGTTTCCATATTATTATTACATGTGATGATTTGGGCCAGCTTTTCAGAAATAAGTCAGATTCAACAAAACTGATATTGTTGTTGCCTCCTGAGTCAAATGATAAGAGTCTTGCAATGACCGGTAGTTATTCTGGTATGCTATTAAGCGGATTACTGATTGCACGTCTGAAAGACATCGGCAAGCTGAAAGGTCAAATTGAAATACTTCGGAATTATGGGAAAATAATTCTTGAGCGGTACTCCTCAAAACTTAAAGAAATAGCATCAACTGATTTTGATAGAGTCATATTTTTAGGTTCTGGTCCTTTCTATGGTACAGCTACAGAATCAACACTGAAGCTGCAGGAACTCACGGACGGTACTATTATATGTAAAAATGATTCATTTCTGGGATTCCGTCACGGACCTAAAGCAGTTACAAACGAAAGCACAATTCTGGTCTTTATCTTTTCGAATGATCCCTTTGTTCAGCAATACGAAAGAGATTTAGTACTATCGATGAAGAAGGGCAAAAAAGCCCTTTATACTATAGCTATTTGCGAAAGTCCTTTGAAAAAGTTCGAATTCGATTTGGAAATTATTCTTTCTCAATCAGGTAGATATCTTGACGAAGAATTTTTGACTGTTTGTAATATTCTGCCAGCACAGCTTCTTGGATTCTACAAATCACTCGCTCTTGGATTGAAGCCTGATGCCCCTTCAGAGAGTGGTGCAATTTCGAGAGTAGTAGAAGATGTTACCATCTATAATTCTTAGCGTCTATTTATGAATAATGAACTGAGAGTCAGAGCTGCGTCAGCCGATATGTCCCTAATGGAATATATCTTGAAGAGAATCAGTGAACTGGAGATGGAAACAGGTGTGAAAAGAACAGTTTTTGCTGCCTGCCCTAATTCACTTTCTGTTATCCGGGCTGCATTAAAAGCTGCAAAAAGATGCAACGCTCCAATAAAATTCGCTGCTACTCTTAATCAGGTTGATATTGATGGTGGTTATACAGGACTTACTCCGGCGGAATTTGTAAGGACTATCAGGCTGCAAGCCAATAGTATAAATGTGACCTCACCAGTAATAGTCGCGATCGACCACGGCGGCCCCTGGCTTAAAGATCTGCATAAGAATGAAAAGTGGTCGTATTCAAAGACCATGTCGGCTGTAAAGAGATCATTTGAAGCAGCTATTGAAGCAGGTTATGACCTTATACATGTTGACCCCACTATTGATATGACTCATGCAAGTGGGAAAAATCTTAGTATTGATATTGTTGCAGAACGAACAATTGAATTAATTACACATACAGAGAATTTCAGGATCCAAAACAAGTATCCGCGTATTGCTTATGAGGTTGGCACAGAGGAGGTTCATGGTGGGCTTGCAGATATTGATGTTTTTAAACGCTTTTTAGAGTTACTTGACAATGGTTTGAGGCAGAATGGCATTAAGAAAGTGTGGCCCTGCTTTGTGGTTGGTAAAGTTGGTACAGATTTGCATACTTCAACATTCGATCCTGAGGTTGCGAGAAAACTTACTGAAATCGCAAAGAATTATGGAAGCCTGATAAAAGGACATTATTCTGATAATGTAAGTAATCCTGAGTCTTATCCGGAATCAGGTATGGGCGCTGCAAACATCGGACCTGAATTTACAGAAAGAGAATACTCAGCCTTAATTGAATTGGAGAACATTCAGGAATCACTTTTTAAAGAAGGTAAAATTGCGAGACGAGCAGCAATGAAAAACATACTTTGGGAGTCGGTAATAAAATCAGGCCGATGGAGGAAATGGCTTCATTCGGATGAGAATACAAATGATTTTTATGCAAATTCCAAAGATAGACAGGAGTGGTTAATTAAAACAGGTTGCAGGTATATCTGGGAAAACTCTGAAGTAATATCAACAAGATCAAAATTATACCAAAATCTAAATATGCAGGGAATAGACTCCTCGCTAATCGTTGAATCTTCCATTGAAAATAGCATGGACCGCTATTTTTATAATTTCAATCTGGTTAATCTGAATACTCTCTTATGAACATTTTATTTCACTTTTTATATACCGTATTTACACAAAATGTTTGCGTATCAAATTCTATATAAATCATGAGTGCAAGTAAAAAGAAGTTGGATGTAATTGTGATAGGCGAGTTAAATGTTGATATAATACTTAGTTCAATTGACGGTTTTCCTTCAATTGGCAAGGAGATATTGGCAAATTATATGTCGGTTACTCTGGGAAGTTCATCAGCAATATTCGCAAGTAATCTGAGCTCACTTGGTACAATTGTTGGTTTTATTGGTAAGGTAGGAGATGATATTTTTGCAAAGCTTGTTCTGGATTCCCTGCAGTCGAAAAACGTAGATACAAGCCATATTTTACGATCAGCCTCAGTTCCAACTGGAGCTACAATAGTTCTTAATTATGATCAGGATCGGGCAAACATAACTTTCCCTGGTGCGATGAATGATCTGCAAATTGAAAATATTGACTTTGCTTTTCTTTCAACAGCCAGACATATGCATTTTTCATCCTGTTTCATGCAGCCCGGTATTAAAAATGATATTACTGAACTATTCCGGAAGGCAAAAGAATTAGGACTAACTACCTCCCTTGATACCCAGTGGGATCCGGAAGAGAAATGGGATCTTCCACTTGAAAACCTTTTACCATGGGTGGATGTTTTTCTTCCAAATTTTCAGGAATTTAAATTTCTAACCAGGGCAGATACCATTGAAGAGGGTATTAAGAAGATTAAACAATTTGCTAATTATATAATCATTAAAAACGGGAGCAATGGATCTATAGGATGGGATGGAGAAAACATCATTTATCAGCCTGCTTTCAAAAATGATAAGGTGGTAGATTGTATAGGAGCAGGAGATAGCTTTAATGCCGGCTATATTATGGATTATATTAAGAATAAGCCATTTAAAAAATGTCTTGAGACAGGATCGCTTATTGGCGCTATCAATACTACAAGGGCAGGAGGGACAGGAGCGTTCGAAAATATTACCTTGATACGAGAAATTTCCAGAGAAAGATTCAATTTAATATTCTGAAAAGTGAGACTGCAAGAAAAGTTATTACAACTAAAGTCAGAAAGAAAAGCAATACTGGCAGCAAATTTTTACAATTTTGAAACATTATCCGGTATTCTTATAGCAGCCTCGCGTACAAGATTACCAGTAATTCTTCAACTTTCAGAAAGTTCAATTCGTTACATGGGTTTAAGAGTTGCTGCTGTAATGGCGAGGACGGCGCTCATTGAATATTCCGTTGAAGGATGGCTTCACCTTGATCATGGCAGTTCAATCGAAATGGTTGAATGCTGTCTGGATGAAGGCTTTGATTCAGTTATGATAGATGCAAGTGATAAAACAATAGACGAAAATATCAGGATTACTTGTGCAGTAACCAAGCTGGCTGAGAATTATAATGCGAATGTTGAAGCAGAGTTAGGTTTTGTCGCCAAGTTGGGTCAGGAGCAAGATTTCCAGAAATTCACCCGACCCGATGATGCACTGATTTTTGTAGACAAAACCGGAGTAGATGCTCTTGCAATTGCAATAGGTTCAGTTCATGGATTTTACAAGGAGACTCCAAAGCTTGATATAAACTTGCTGTCACAGATAAGCAGAAGTATCCCAACCCCACTGGTTTTACATGGAAGCTCAGGCATTCCAGATTTGATGCTACAGGAAGCAATTAGAAATGGCATCAATAAAATTAATCTTGCTACCGAGACTAAAAACGCATTTATGTATGCATTAAAAGAAAGATTGAAAAATAATAGTGAAATAGATTTACGTATTGTATTTCCTGATGCAACAAAAGCTGTAACAGATCTTATTGAAAATAAAATGAAAATTATACTTGAAGCGTAATTATAATTTGAAGTCAATTTTAACCCGTAAAAGATGTATTTCCGGATTTTTGCTCTTTTCTTTCATTTTAGTGACGTTAATTTGTTAAACATTAATTTTAAAACCACACCTTAAATTTATATAATTACTGGTAAAAATTTGGCTTTCGATTTGCAATTTGGCTGACGATTTACAAAATATAACTAATTAGTGTTTGTCTTTAAACTCAAATTGTTAATAAATACAGGGGTTTGCAATCATAAGTCAAGAAAGTTCCATGTATCTTGGAATCAAAGATAATGAATCCATGAAAATCTTCAACGAGTTACTTTTGAAATTTGAAAA
>JANYJP010000090.1 GCA_025358455.1 Bacteroidales bacterium | reverse complement strand
CCCGCTTTGCGGGTATTTTTGTTTTCAGCCTGTCCTTATCAAAGCAAGCTTTGAACGGCCATACTGAAAACAAAAACCCTTCGCCGGTTGGCGAAGGGTTTGATTTGTCTTTGCGGAGAGAGGGGGATTCGAACCCCCGGTACAGTTACCCATACGGCAGTTTAGCAAACTGCTGGTTTAAGCCACTCACCCATCTCTCCGGTAACTCAATTCAATTATTCTTCTTTGACCTCCTTAGCTTCAGCGAAGGAGGGTCACCCATATTCAGCGCCGGGAGACATTACTTACAGAGCGCGACAAAAGTAGGAAAACAAGTATAAAGATCAAAATAAATTAAATTTTTATTTTAACCCCTTGACAAGATCAATAAACAGCCTGAAATTTTCAAGAGTTTCCTCATCAAAATCCTTAGCTGAAATCTTACCTTCTTTAACATTGCTCAGAAATCTGCTGAGAATGAAATTTCTCGGAATCTCCTTTTCTCTGATATACTTTGAATTTGAAACCGTAATGCCTTCCCTGCTGTATAAAACATGATTCTTGAAATCCAGTGTTGACAAAAGATCCTCGGAATTCAGAAAAGTCACTGGCATCCTGATTAATAATTCTCTGCCGCCATTATCAGTTGTAAATACTGTAGTTTTCAGAAGCTCCGCTATATGCAACTCCTCATCGTTTTCAAACAGCAATACAGCAAACTCCATGCCCCAGCCCATAAGTATATTGCATAACAAGGGAATTGAGGAAACACTGGTGGATGGTATCAGAAAAACTTTTCCTTTAAATCCCATCAGAATGATTATTGCATTCAGAATATAGAAAGATCCGGTATCATTTACAATAAGATTTACACCCCTTGAGGTAAAGCCTTCACCTCCCATCGGGTTCCCCATTATACTCTGCAGTGGAGTAAGCGTATCAGGAGAAGCTGCCGCCAATCGCAGAGGATCCAGTATTCTGGTAGTACTTCTCAGACTGTCAAGATCATCCCTCTGAACAGCCAGAACACGGTGAAGCTTGTTGATCTCTACCAGATGAGGAGAATGAGTTGTATAAATTACCTGTATTTTGTCTTTTATATCCTCAAAAACTTTCAGAACATCTTCCTGCGCCCTGGCATGAAGACTAACACCTGGTTCATCGACAAGCATAACTATCTGTTTATCAGTAATACCAGCAGAAGCCTTTAATTCCATATAAAAAGATAAAAACCACCTCACACCCCTGCTTCGTTGTTTCGGATAAAGACGTTCACCTTCATCTTTAATCCAGAACTCAAGATATGGTTTCCCTGCCTTGTTTCCGTAGGCCGCACTGTAGTGATCTAATTCAAACTGGATATTTATCTTGTTATTTCTGCCTATTGACTGCTGCCAGAAATCATGAAAATTACGTGTCAGAGAATTATTAAGGTTTTCAATCTTTTGTTTCAGTATACGGCTCGATGGTTGCTGGAAAAACGAATAATCAAGCTGTGCCAGTGAAAGAAAGTTCCTGGCAGCCTTATACCCCTCGACATTTACATTTCCGGTAACAATATCCTCCATGTCAATCCTGTTGGGCAAGAGGCTGCCAAAGTCTTCAAACAGCTCAAATACAGGACAGTATTCAAAATACTTCTTTCCTAACATATTACTATTATACTTCGATCGGTAAGACTGAATTATCTCCTTAACCTTAGTTTCAGCCTCAACCTCATTGCTGCCCTCAATTATGTAACCTGAAAACGCAATATGAGTATCAAGTTCTGTGATCTTTGAATCAAGTTCACTTCGTGTTTTCCGGTAATCATTAAGAACCCCTGTCCATTCAAGGTCTGACTCATCATCTAATGGCCGCATAAGTAGAGTCATTTTTTGATGACGTTCTTCAAGTTTATCCGAAAGTTCATTCAGATGATTGTCCAGAAGCTTGCATTTTTCCTTAAGCTTTTGCCATTTCTCACCTGCCTTTTTCAGTGTTTGCTTTTTTATCAGGATATTCCCTATCTCTTCTTTGTTCTTTTTAAGTTCATTCAACTGGTTTTTCAGTCCCGGGAATTGTACATTTTTAGAATTTTTGGAATCTATGGATTTTTTTCCAAATAGTCTGAAATATAATCCCTTCCCTTCATTTTGCAAGAATTTAGATTTTATACTCGTCTCCTCTTCGGTAATCTTTAACAAGTCTGCCTCAAGATTCTCAGTAATTTTCATTTCTTCCTGAAGCTTTACAATTACATCACCAAGATAAATACGCCATGCATCTTCCAGGGAATCAAGATACTGACTAATTTCTCCACTCACTTTAATAACGGAGGAAAGATCCTGAATCCAGCTCCTGGTAAGCTCCAGATATGTTAATCCGGATAACAGTTCCTTTAATTCCGGGCCCGGCTGGTTATCAGTAATTTTAAGCAACCATCCTTTGGGAATACTAAATCTACAGCTTATTTCAGGCAATGTAAGGTCGCTCCGAAGAACATCTTCAGATATGACCCCGGTATAAAAGACTTTCAGACCTTCCAGAACTGAAGTCTTACCCGATTCATTCTGACCAATAAGGCATGTAATATTATCCGGAGAAATATTTTGCCACCCTATATCAACTATTGATCGGAAATTCCTGATTCTGAAAGCTGTAAGCTTCATCATAAACAAAATAATTATAATTGAAAACCAAAAACAAGAACATCATCAATTTGCTGAGTAGTGCCCTTCCATTCATTAAATGCATTTTCAAAACGCTGTTTTTGCTGAGACATAGAAAGACCCTGAACGGATTCAATAATCCGCATGAACTGTATATATTTGAATTTCTTATCTTTAATTCCGCCAAACTGGTCGGCAAAACCGTCAGAGAATAGATAAAAGGAATCGCCCGGTAAAGTATCAATGCATATGTTTGTAAAAGGATTCTCCTTAACCGGAGCAATGCCGATTGTCATCTTGTCAGGCTTAAATTCAGTCAATTCCCCATTTCTGACCATTATAAGAGGCCTGTTAGCCCCTGAGTACTGCATCTTACCGGTAATACAATCAATAATACATAATCCGATATCTATACTGTCTTTTTTCTCTGCAGAAGTCCCTGTCTGATGCATGGCCTTCATTACCTTCTCTCTCATCAGGTTAAGGATCCGGTTGGCTTTTAAACTGGTATCAGTTTGCAATATTTCATTAAGAAAGCTTATCCCAAGAATACTCATAAGTGCGCCAGGCACTCCATGACCCGTGCAATCACCCGCTGCAATACACATAGTCTGTCTGTTGCAAAAAGCATAATAGAAATCTCCACTTACAATATCCCGTGGTAGAAAAAGTATAAAAAAATCTTTCAGATAACTTTTAATCACCTCAGGATCAGGCATTAAAGCATGCTGTATCATTCCTGCGTAGCGAAGGCTTGCCACATGATCATTCATCTCCTGTTCGATGACCATAGAGTGGTGTTTAATATTTTCACGTTTTTTAATATCCATATTTGAATCTCCCCCGATACAGACAATAAATATACATTAAATTTTATTCCATGTTATCTGCAGGGATCCTTTTAACCTTTTTTCCTCTTAAGCAGAACTACATTTTCTACATGGTGAGTATGGGGGAACATATCAACAGGCTGAACACGTTCAACTTTGTAATCATTTGAAAGTAAATATATATCACGTGCCTGAGTAGCAGGATTGCAGCTAACATAAACTATTTTCTCAGGTGCTGCATTAATTATCACCTTCACAACATCCTCATGCATTCCGGCCCTTGGAGGATCTGTTATAATAACGTCTGGTTGCCCGTTAATTTTTATGAATTGTTCAGAGAGTACATCTTTCATGTCGCCGGAAAAGAAATGGGTGTTCGTTATATTATTGATTTCGGAGTTAATAATCGCATCCTTTACAGCCTCATCAACATATTCAATACCAATTATTTTATCAGCGAAACCTGCAATGAAATTTGCTATCGTTCCTGTTCCTGTATATAAGTCGTAAACAATTTCTTTCCCGGTTAGTCCTGCAAAGTCGCGTGCTACCCGGTACAGTTCGAGTGCCTGACGGGTGTTTGTCTGATAAAAAGATTTTGGTCCGATCCTGAACTTTAATCCTTCCATATCTTCAACCAGGTGATCTTCACCATTGTAAAGCACAGGATCCTGATCACCCAGAGAATCATTTCTTTTTGAATTTATTATATAAAAGAGGGAGGTGATCTGAGGAAATTCAGAAGCAAGATAATCAAGCAAACCTTTCCTCTTCTCAACATCTTCATAAAAAAAGACCACAATAACCATTACCTTACCTTCAAGTGAGTTCCGGATAACAAGATTACGAAGGAACCCTTTCTGTTCCCTGAGATCGAAAAACTCCAGGTTATTAACAAGAGCATATTCTCTTACAGCGTTCTTTATAGAATTTGAAGGTTCCGGTTGAAGATGGCATTCCGTGATATCCAGAACTTTATCAAAAAGACCCGGTATATGAAAACCCAGAGCATTTTCCTTTTCAAATTCTGTACCTGAATCCACCTCTTCCTTTGTGAGCCATCTTTTATTTGAAAATGTATATTCAAGCTTATTCCTGTACATGAAAATTTCTTTAGATCCTAGTATAGGATTTATATCAGGCAATTCAATCTTTCCGATCCGCATCAGATTATCCCTGACCTGTTTTTCCTTATACTTAAGTTGAAGATCATAAGGCAGATGCTGCCATTTGCAGCCACCGCAAACACCGAAATGAATGCAACGGGGTTTTACTCTGTCAGCAGAATATTCATGAAATCTGATTACTTTCCCTTCAAGATATTTTTTTCTTTTCTTTATAACCCTGATATCAACTACGTCGCCAGGTATAAGCATTGGCACAAAGACAACAAGGTTATCCACCCTGGCTAAAGCATTTCCTTCTGCACCTATATCAGTTATTCTGATGTTTTCCAAAACAGGCAGATCTTTTTTTCTTCCCACTTATATTAATTAATTATCAGGTTTTAATTTACTGCCAACTCAATTATAATTCAATTAACCTAATTTAATGACCTGAGGTTTTCCAGGAACAGGAACCCCTTAGCCAAGCATGGAGCCGCACCATCGCTATGATCAACCCCCGGGGACGGTTTCCTTCTTTAGCAGTGCTGCTGATGGTCCAGCCCCACAGGCGCTACCTTTAAGAACAGGATAACTGCCCGGTGTTGAAGGTACACATACCAATCCTGAAGCATTAACCTGCTTACCATTAACCGTAGTTTTATAAACCAGGCTGTAGATTTTTACATCGCTGGCTACCAGAGGTTTAAAACTGCCGACATCCGGAACTGAAATGGATACAACATCAATAAGAGCATTTATATACCCCTGATTGTACGAAACGGCAAGCTCCTTTGATACAAAATATGAATATCCCGGAGCCTGATTATCTTTCCTGCAAGAAGTTACAAGAGCAAAAGATATTAAAATCATCGCTGTAATCTTCAAAATAAACCTTTTAGCTTTCATCAGATCATAGTTTTAAAAACATTTATGAAACGGTGATTGTGACCAGAGATCCTTTTGCAAATATAGCGCTTAAAAAGAGAATTTATTTCCTGAACAGTTTTCAGGATTGGGGAATCAGGACTCTAAAACCTTTAAATGGACTCATATATAAGGTTGAACATCTCTCTTTTCATGACTGCCATACTTTTCCTATATTTGCAAACATTTATTTTATTCTATGGTTTCAGTTCAGGATATCTCGGTTTCGTTTGGCAGTTTTGACTTGTTAACAAATATCGCATTTCTGATAAATGATCAGGACAGAATTGGTCTGGCAGGTAAAAACGGCGCCGGCAAATCAACTCTTCTAAAAATAATATCCGGACTTCAGAGTCCGTCTTCAGGACAGATCGATAAGTCAAAGGACGTTACTATAGGATATCTTCCCCAGCAGATGAGGGTAGATGATACAACCACTGTATTAAATGAAACAGTTACAGCATTCTCTGAAATCATCGGTTTGTCGGAAGAAATCGAATATATAAGTTCCGAGATTGCCCGAAGAGAAGATTACGAATCACCTGATTATCTGAAACTTTGCGATCACCTTACTGTTGTTGAAGAAAGGTACAGGATGCTTGGAGGGAGCAATTATATGGCAGAGGCCGAACAGACCCTCATCGGACTTGGATTTGAGAGGAAAGATTTTGACCGGCCTACAAAAGAATTAAGTGGCGGATGGAGGATGAGGATTGAACTTGCAAAGATCCTTCTCAGAAAACCTTCTCTTTTCCTTCTTGACGAACCTACTAATCACCTTGATATTGAATCGATTCAGTGGTTGGAAATATTCTTGTCAGGATATTCAGGCGCTGTGCTTCTTGTTTCCCACGACCGTGCATTTCTTGATAACGTTACCAAAAGAACTATCGAAATATCCCTTGGCAAAATATATGACTATAAAGCCTCCTGGTCAAAATATCTTGTACTGAGAGAAGAAAGAAGGGAACAGCAGATAGCAGCTTTCAGGAACCAGCAGAAAATGATAGGTGATACTGAAAGGTTTATCGAAAGGTTCAGATCCAAAGCAACAAAAGCTGTTCAGGTACAGTCAAAAATAAAGCAGCTTGATAAGGTTGACAGACTAGAGGTTGATGAAGAAGATAAAAGCTCAATAAATCTAAGATTTCCACCTTCGCCCCGCTCCGGAACCATAGTAGTGGAAGCTGAAGGACTCTCCAGGAGTTACGGTACACTAAACGTTCTTAATAAGATTGATTTCAAGATTTCAAGAGGAGAAAAAGTTGCATTTGTTGGCAGGAACGGGGAAGGAAAAACTACCTTTTCAAAAATAATTATAGGTGAACTTGATTTTACCGGCCACCTTAAGATGGGGCATAACGTTAAAATAGGATACTTTGCCCAGAATCAGGATGAGTTGCTGGATGAGAACAAGACAGTACTTATGACCATTGATGATATAGCCAAGGGAGATATCAGGACAAAAATCCGTGATATGCTTGGCGCATTTCTTTTCAGGGGAGATGATGTGGAAAAAAAGGTAAGAGTTCTTTCAGGTGGCGAACGCTCAAGGCTAGCCCTGGTAAAACTTTTACTTGAACCAAGTAACCTTCTGGTACTTGATGAACCAACAAATCATCTCGATATGAGGTCGAAAGATATTCTGAAACAAGCACTGATAAAATTTGATGGCACATTAATTGTGGTATCACACGATAGGGATTTTCTGGATGGGATAGTTGAAAAAGTTTATGAATTCAGACACAACAGGATTAAGGAACACCTGGGAGGTATTTACGAGTTCCTTAGAAAAAAGAAGATTCAGAACCTGAAAGATATTGAAATAAAAGACAAAGCAAAGAGTGAAGCTGTACAGGTAAATGTTTCCTCAAACAAGCAAAAATACCTCGAAAAAAAGGAAACGGACCGGAATCTCAGAAGACTGCGGAAGAGGCTTGAGGAATGTGAATCGGAGATCGAAAAGATCGAAAACGAAATTATTGCTGTTGATAAAACCTTTATGGAGCCGGGAAATACATCAGAAGCTCATGAGCTTGATTATAAAAAATACAAGGATTTGAAGGAACATCTGAATGAAGAGATGAACAAATGGGCTCATTTTAGCCAGGAAATTGAAGAATTTTTGCAAAATAGCCATTGAAGATGGAATCACTTCAGTTTGAAAAAAAGTATCGTATTCATGTCTATGAAACAGGACCTGACGGTAAACTCAGTATCTATGCTTTGTTTAATTACATGCAGGACATTGCCTCTGACCATGCGATAAGACTTGGTTTTGGAAGGGATGATTTAATGGTAGATAATAGGTTCTGGGTTCTTTCCAGAATGTATTCTGAGATCACTGAATGGCCATTATGGGAAGAGACAATAATTGTGAAGACGTGGCCAAACGGAACGGAAAAACTATTTGCACTCAGAAACTATGAAGTCAGTTATCCTGATGGAAGGCATATAGCTTCCGGATCATCATCATGGCTCATCCTTGACAGAACAACAAAAAAGGTTCAAAGACCTGATTCAATTTTAAGCGAATACAATCCCGGGGTACATACAACAGATTCACCCTTAAGATTTGCATCAAAACTTGACCCTTCTGCTCAGAACGGACCGGTGTCACCAAATTTTAGTATAAAAGTCAGCGATCTGGATGTGAATCTTCATACGAACAATGTCAGGTATCTGAAATGGGTATACGACACTTACAATCTTGATTTCATTATGAAGAATGATCCGCAATCAGCTGAAATTAACTATCTTGCTGAGTCAATATTTGGTGAGGATATAATTATCAGGACATCTGTTGAGGAGAATGATTTTTATTCCCATTCAATATTCCGGACCAATGATAATAAAGAACTTTGCAGGATAAAATTAGGATGGAAAGAAGCTAAACATTAATATAAGTTAATTAATTTTGAGAATGAAGAATTGTATTGACATAGGGACCAAATTTATACTGGGTACCATTCTGTTTTGTGCAATTTTGAACTCTTGCAAATCTACTCAGCAATCTGTTGACTCAAAAGATCTGTCTTATCTTTACAATCCCACAAAGAATCCTATAAATCCCAGATTCAATATATTAAATACCTCTGATATCTCTTCGGAATTTTCAGTTAAGTTCTTCACTAACGAACTTTTCTTTTCAGAAGCTAATCCGCAGGGAGTACCGATAGCTTCAATTAAAATTTCAGTTAAACTGTTTAATATCAGTAATGGAAAAGTTCTTGCAGATACTGCAGTTTCAGATATCAAAATCATAAAAGAAAAAGGCAAACCTGAATATGTTTATACACTTCCGCTTACCGTTGAGAAAGGTAATGAATATGTTGCTGAAGTAAAGATTCTTGACAAACTCCGGCTTATTGTCGTACAGTCTTTTGTACCTTTCAATACAGTGTCAGAATTCAATAAATATAATTATAAATCACGCGGGCATTTCGAGAAGAACCTGCTCTTTAACCCGGTTCTCAGAGTAAATGAGTACGTAAATCTTCTTTATTCAAGGGGCCCGGTTGATAGCCTTTTTGTGTCATATTATA
Source organism: Bacteroidales bacterium (assembly GCA_025358455.1). Classification (GTDB taxonomy): domain Bacteria; phylum Bacteroidota; class Bacteroidia; order Bacteroidales; family VadinHA17; genus LD21. The sequence continues at coordinate 46,211 of JANYJP010000090.1, read as the reverse complement.
AACCCTATCGTGAAATTCCGGACCCCCCATCGCTGCTGCTGCCTGAAAAGACACTCGATTATAAACCGGATAAAATTGTGGCTATTGCTTATTCCGATACTATGCCTATAATGTTTCCACGGGAAGGCATTTACCTTTGTTCAGTATCAAGAAAGACAAAAGAGGGATTTACCTTTTTGAATCTTGGTGAAAGTTATCCCCGGATGACTACTCCTGAATTAATGACTGAACCGTTGGCATACATGGCAACACAGGATGAACTTGCCACTATAAGATCAGCTGTTAAGCCCAAGGCAGCTCTTGACGATTTCTGGATCAAATGCGGTGGAAATATTGAGAAGGCAAGGGAACTGATCAGGATATATTATACGCGGGTACATTATTCAAACTACTATTTCACATCATATAAAGAAGGATGGAGAACAGAAAGAGGAATGATCTATATAATTTACGGACCACCGGATAAAGTCTACAAGACAATCGGTGGTGAGAGTTGGGGTTACAGGAAACCTGTAATAAAATCCGCATGGGGTGGAAGATATAGTGTTAAGGAAGATTATCTGTTCTTCAACTTTAAGAAGAAAGAGAATATCTTGTCTGATAATGATTATTTCATAAGCCGGAGTGAAACTCTTGTAACATACTGGGATAAAGCTATTGCCAGCTGGAGAAAAGGTATTGTTTTCCGGGTAGATAATCCCGAGGGTATTTAATGTATATTATAAAAATATTTTATGCAGAAAGAAACAGATTGCATTTTTGGATTAAGAGCTGTTATTGAGGCAATAAAAGCGGGGAAACAGATTGATCGCCTGTTGATTAAACAGGGTCTGCAGGGTGCTCTTTATCATGAGTTAATGACTGAGGTAAAAACCCATAATATCGTATATCAGATTGTACCACTTGAGAGGATAGAACTTGTAACCCGTAAGAATCATCAGGGAGTACTGGCATGGTTGTCAGTAATTGAGTTCCAGTTTATTGCGAATCTGTTGCCGATGATTTATGAAAAAGGAGAAGATCCTTTGATAATAGCATTGGACGGAGTTTCAGACGTGAGAAACTTCGGAGCAATTGTACGGACTGCAGAATGCCTGGGAGCACACGGGATAATTATTCCTGAAAAAGGATCAGCAAGAATTACTGCCGACGCGGTCAAGACATCTGCCGGAGCGTTGCATTCATTCCCGGTTTGCAGGGAAAAAAGTATTGTAAGATCAATTGAGTTTCTTAAAGACTCAGGGCTAAAGGTTTTTTGCGCCGCAGAGAAATCTGGTACAATAGCTTCAAAAGCATTATTAACAGGTCCTGCCGTTCTGATACTTGGATCAGAAGATAAGGGAATAAGCCGTGAGCTAATTGCATTATCAGATCATCAGATAAAAATCCCGATGACAGGCGCTATCGGATCACTCAATGTTTCAGTAGCTGCCGGAATTCTTCTATATGAAATGGTACGACAAAGGACTGTCTGATTTATTCTATAATGTTTTTGATTCTCAGATCAAGCATCTCCTGGTCAAGCGTAAATGAAGCAAGTCCTGCAAGAGTAAGCAGGGTGTCGGGTGCAATTTTACCTTCACTGATCTTTTTCTCCCATCTCGAATAAACAGGTATTTTTCCATCAGATGTTATAAAAACTTTCTCTTCTTTTGAAAGTGATGGGAACATATCTTCACATCCCTCATCATTTGCAATATGAAATAGCTCAGAACCTGTTGAAGGTAATTTGGATGCAAGCCTTTCAGAAAGTTTAAGTACTTTATTGTCAACCTCCCAGAACTTTTCAATGTGAGCATTTTTTGCCGAAGCAAAAATACTTACATCATAGTTCTCATGCAGGCGTGAAGAGAATTTTCCGCTAAGTTCTTTATGGCCGGCAGCTGCTACCTTCGGGGGCATGGTAAAAACATCTGTTCCTGCAAGAAGCTCCAGCTGATTCTGACTTCTGAGGCTGGCTGCAATTTGCCTGGTCTGCCACGGGTTCTCTGCCGACAGGCCTGTTACCCAGTTCTGTGAAGCAATAACGGCCATCTCTCCTGCACCTGAGCCATCACCCAGTTTATTATTAATCATAAAAGCACCTATCCTGCCAAGAAATACATTAACATAATCAGGCCTGGCAACCCTCGTGATAAGTACATTCTCCCTTGCACTGAACCCAAGTGTAAAATTCACTTTTACCCCTGAATCCTTAAGTAGCCTTGCTCCGATCAGACCCTCGGCAGTTAAAGGAACTTTAACTATAAATTGTTCGGGACAAATATCATGAAATCTTTTCCCATAGTTAAGTATAGCTTTGATATCGTGTGCAGTATCAGTATGCAGTTCTACACTCACTAAACCGCCAAACTTCTGCGCGAGCCGCAGTCCATGACGGGCATTTAAAATAAAAGCAATCTCTTTTACCCGTTCTTCCTGAGGAAGATCTCTCACTATACTTTTCGCTTCGGAGATAAAAACATCATAAATCCCTTTTTGAATCTCGTTATTCAACAAAGTATTATTTGTTGTAAGCGCACTCATTTCTGCCGACCAGTTTGTCTCGGCTTCTTCCATATCTCCGGTATCGAGCCACAATTCGGTGCCGGTATTCCTGAGTGCCTCCCAGAAAGGATCTTTTTTCCCGGTTACATGTTTTTCGCTAAGGTTCTTCCAGACGAAATCGCTAATTCTTGTATTAAGGTCAGCCATGGCTTTATGTATTGATTTGTTGTTTAACTAATTCATTATTCGAAAAAGAGAGCAGATCATGACCGGAGGGCTGTTGAAATACTTTAAGCCCGAATTCGTTCATAATCGCAAGGAGATGTTCAAGAATCTCTGACTGAAGATTTTCATAAGGTACAAATTGACTGCTCCTGGTAAATAAATAAACCTGTAAAGGTAACCCATTTCCATCAGAAGGTCTGTGACGTAAAATAAGAGTTTGGTTTTGATCAACAAGCGGATGATTCTTAAGATAGGATTCCGCGTAAAACCTGAATACAGCCAGATTGGTAACTTGTGCTGCATTGATAAACGGATCAAATGCTTGTCCTGATATTGTGTTTGAAGTACTGCTACTTTTATCAAGTGATTCAAAATAATCTTTCAGAACAACTACCTTTCCAAGCTTCTCCTTCAGTTCCCTGTCAAGAAACCTTATGCTTTTTATATCAATTAGTATCGATCTCTTGATTTGTCTTGTACCGGCTTCTTCCATCCCCCGCCAGTTCTGAAACGACTCATTTACCAGTGAATAGGCAGGGACTGTTATTATCGTCTTATCAAAATTCTGGATCTTGACCGTGTTCAGGGTTATATCTAAAACCACACCGTCAACCTCACGTCCTGGAATTGTAATCCAGTCACCGACTTTCAGCATCTTGTCTGCAGAAAGCTGGATACTTGCTACCAGCCCAAGAAGTGAATCCTTGAATACAAGTATCAGAACAGCTGCAATTGCACCAAGTCCCGCAACTATTGTACCGATATCCTTTTTGAATATTACAGATATAACAATAAGCAGCGCAATGATTACAACAAATATCTTGACAAGCTGAACATACCCTTTGATATGACGATGCTGCGAAATCGGAAGTGTATTATAAATTTCGTGCCATGCTTCAATAAAGGAAGTAACCACAATAGTTCCAATGGTTACCATATATATATAGGTAAGCTTATGTACAAAAATGAGCCATAAAGGATAAGCCTTTAAAGCCCATCCGGCCATGAACCAGATAACCAGTGCCGGAGCAAGATGCGACAAGCGCGTGAAAACTTTTTGTTCAAGGAAAATATCATCCCAGGTTGAAGTGGTCTTCTTTACAATCCGGGTAACAATATTGAGGATTACAGCTTTTGCAGTGAGATTTGAAAGCCAGCTAAAGAATATGACAATAAACACCAGTCCCACTGTACTGAGGAATGAGGAGAGGCTATAACTTAATCCTGCCTGAATAAAGAGCTCTTTAAGCCAGATTGCGGGATCATTTATTAATGGCATACGATATCACTTAACTAATTTGTGGCAAAAATATATAAATTATCAATCCCTCTTATTGAATATTTTTAGCTTTGTACGATTCAACTTAAAATAAACGCATGATGAGAACAATTATTTGCTTCATTTTGTTTGCCGGGTCAATTCAGGGAATGGCACAGGACAGCTTTAACAAGTATTTTACCAACAAAGTTTTAAGATTTGATTTTATGCTTTCAGGAAATAGTCAAAAAACAATTGTTTATCCTGTTGGAATGAAAGAAGAGCCATTTTGGGCCGGATCAAAATCTGAAATGGCTGATCCTTTCAATTATGGAAATTTCAAATATGAAGTTTTTGAGGATGCCGGGAATACTCTTATTTATTCAAAGGGATTCTGCACTCTTTTCCAGGAATGGCAGACAACTGCTGAAGCAAAAATCATGGAAAGAAGCTATTATGAAGTAGCAACTATGCCTTTCCCTAAAAATAAAATCAGGTTTGTGCTAAATATGCGTCAACATAATGGCACGTTCATAAAAATATATGAAACAAAAATCGATCCTGCTGATTATTTCATCAGGAGAGAGAAGCCATTGAATGTTGGAATAACAAAGATCTACGGAGAAGGTGATCCTGAAAAATCAGTTGATCTGGCATTTATAGCCGAAGGTTATACTGCAGAAGAAATGGGGAAATTCAGGGAAGATGTAAAAATGATGGCTGATGCCCTGTTTGACGAAGCACCTTACAGCGAGTTTAAGGATAAATTCAATATCTGGGCTGTTGAAGCAATATCGCTGGAATCAGGAACAGATATACCGGGAGAGAAAATATATGTCAATACTGCACTCAATTCAAGTTTCTATACATTCGATATTGACCGGTACCTTACCACCCAGGATATTAAATCAGTTAACGATTATGCAGCTGTTGTGCCGCATGATAATATTATTGTCCTTATAAACAGTACAAAATATGGAGGCGGCGGAGTTTATAATTACTATAGCGGGGCCACAACAGGGAATTCTTTATCGAAAATAGTTTTTATCCATGAATTCGGACATGGATTCGCAGGGCTTGCTGATGAATATTACTCATCTTCAGTAGCTTATGATGAATTTTATCCTCAGAATGTTGAACCATGGGAGCCAAATATAACCACCATGGTCAACTTTGAATCAAAATGGAAGAAGCTGATTGGAAAAGATACTCCTGTTCCGACTCCTGCGGTTGAAAAGTACAAGGATGTTACCGGTTTGTTTGAAGGAGGAGGATATTCAGCTAAAGGCATTTTCAGGCCTGAAATGGATTGCAGAATGAAGAGCAATAATCCCAAAGGATATTGCTCTGTTTGCCGGAATGCAGTTAAAGAAATGATTGAATTCTATACGAAATAGTTAACAGGCAGGGACATTCCATGAAAGGTCCCCGCGTTATTCTTATAAGTATTGGTTAATAACTCTGTTGAACCTTTAGACACAGGTTTAACATACGCGGTTACAGAAATAATGTAATTTATCAGAGATATATATAATTAAAGTAGAATAATTGACTTGCTGCCAGATTATTAATCTATTGTTTTTATACCTCAAACAAATATTACAATATTGGTTGTAGTAAATATGCTATTAATCATACGAAATAATCCATATACTTGTTAAATTTGGGCTGTTAATAATTTAACAATATGCTCGATTTATCATGTAAATATCTGGGATTGAAGCTGAAGAATCCTATTATAGTTGGCAGTTCAGGATTGACTTCTTCAATAGAGAATCTGAAAATAATAGCCCAATCAGGTGCCGGCGCTGTTGTGCTAAAATCAATATTTGAGGAACAGATAAAATTCGAATCTGACAACTTTATTAAATCCAATAATCCGGAAGTTAAATCATGGAACGAAGCATTTCAGGGTATAGTAAGTAAAACTGAGTTTTATTATGAAGAAGCTTACGACTATCTTACAAGTTATGCTAAAGAGCATAATCCTGCTACCTACGAGCGAGTACAATTTTTACGTCTTTTTTCAAGTGTCGAATAATACATTCTAATAGAACAAATATGGCTCATTCCGAACATCATACTGAAAATAATTCACTGGCATCAAACATTGAAAAGAGTGTTGAGGTTAAGGCTCAGAAATGTTATCAATGCGGGAAATGCTCAGCCGGATGCCCTGTAGCTGATGAAATGGACTTTCCGCCAAGCATGGTTATGAGGCTGCTTCAGACTGAAACACCGGAGAATGATGAAAAAATCCTGAGATCACATTCAATCTGGCTATGCGTTACCTGCGAAATGTGTCTGAGCAGATGCCCGATGGAAATTGATATCCCTTCTATGATGGACTTTTTAAGGCAAAAATCAAGAAGTGAAAAGAAAGTGAATAAAAAAGCAAAGAACATTATAGCTTTCCATAAGTCGTTCCTGAACTCTATCAGATTTACAGGCAGATTGTATGAACTCGGTCTGATACTTGATTACAAGCGTCAGTCATTGAATATGACCCAGGATATATCTCTTGCTCCTAAAATGATATCGAGAGGCAAGCTGCATTTTATTCCTACAATTATAAAAGGTACGGCACAAATAGGTAGAATATTTAAAAAAACAAGCAATTAAGGAGGCGTATATGAAATTTGGCATTTATCCCGGATGTTCATTAACCGGTTCTGCACGAGACTATAATGAATCGGTATTTGCACTTGCAGAAGCATTTGGTCTTGAATTTACCCAGGTACCCGACTGGAATTGCTGCGGTGCCACAGCTGCACATAACCTTAACAAGGAGTTATCGCTGGCACTTCCTGCCCGGATTCTGGCTCTTGCCGAAAAAAACGGACTGGAAGAAATAATAGTGCCATGTGCAGCCTGTTACAGCCGTCTGGTAGTTACCCGGCATGAATTAAAGAAAGATCCGGAACTTAAAAACCGGATCTCGGAAGTAATTGAGATGGATTACCGGGGTACTTCAAAAATTCTGAATGTTATAGAATGGATTGATAAATATATCACTCCAAAACTTGATGAAAAATTAGTCAAACCATTCAATTATAAAGTTGCCTGTTATTACGGATGTCTTCTCGTCAGACCAAACAAAGTACTTGGTTATGACCGGGCTGAAGATCCCCAGACAATGGATATAGTTATGAGAAAAATAGGAGCTGAAACAATTGATTATCCATCCAAAACAGAATGCTGTGGCGCCGGGTTATCAATTTCAAGGACTGATATTGTTTCAAAATTATCAGGCAAAATTATTGAAGATGCTGAACACCGCGGGGCAGATGCAATTATTGTTGCCTGTCCGATGTGTCACTCAAATCTGGATATGCGCCGGCCCGATATTAATAAATACTGGAAAACAGATTTTAAGATCCCTGTACTTTTTGTTACACAGGCAATTGGTCTGGCAATTGGACTTTCACCAGAAAAAGTTGGATTAAAACGACACTTCGTTGAAGTAAAAATCAGTTAAAGCGAAAAATATTATTTAACATGGCAAGAATAGGTGTTTTTGTTTGTCATTGCGGTGAAAATATAAGTGCAACAGTCGATTGCGGGAAAGTTGCCGAAACCATAGGTAAGTTAAAACATGTTGCTTACAGCACCGATTATAAATATATGTGCTCCGATCCCGGGCAGACAATTATAAAGGATGCTATTAAAGAACATAATCTTACCGGGGTGGTAGTTTCGGCTTGCTCACCACGAATGCATGAACCTACTTTCAGAAAAGCCTGCGCAGAAGGTGGATTGAATCCGTTCTTATGCGAAATGGCTAATCTGCGCGAACATTGTTCATGGGTTCATGAAAAAAATGACCTGACAACTGAAAAAGCTATTGATATTGTAAGATCACAGGTTGAAAAAGTAAAACTCAACTCTGCCCTTCAACCAATCAAAGTACCGGTTACAAGAACCGCGTTGGTGATCGGAGGCGGAATTGCAGGGATTCAGTCAGCATTGGATATTGCCAATTGCGGACACAAAGTTGTTATGGTTGAGCGTTCACCTTCTATCGGAGGACATATGTCACAGTTATCCGAAACATTTCCAACCCTCGATTGCTCGCAATGCATTCTTACACCACGAATGGTTGAGGTGGCACAACATCCGAACATTACTTTGTATACATATGCCGAGATTGAAAGCGTCGAAGGTTTTATCGGAAACTTTAAAGTTAAGATCCGTAAGAAGGCAAAAAGTCTCGATGAAAAAATTTGTACGGGATGTGGCTTATGTACAACAAAATGCCCTCAGAAAAAGATACCTAACGAGTTTGAACAGGGAATGGGAATGAGACCTGCAATTTATATCCCGTTTCCACAGGCTGTTCCCAACCGACCTGTGATCGACAGGGAACATTGTACCTATTATATTAAAGGTAAGTGTAAGGTTTGTGAAATTGTATGTCCTACCAAGGCGATCCGTTTCGATCAGCCCGATGAAATCCTTGAACTGGAAATTGGTGCAATAGTTGTTTCAACAGGCTTCGATATTAAACACGCTGATTTCTTCCCTGAATATGGTTATGGTAAATACAAAGACATTATCGACGGTTTGCAGTTTGAGCGTCTGGCTTCAGCTTCAGGTCCTACTACCGGCGCTATCCTCAGGCCGTCTGACGGTCAGGTACCGAAGAATATTGTATTTATTGCCTGTGCAGGTTCACGCGATCCGGCAAAGGGAATTGCATATTGCTCAAAAATCTGCTGCATGTACACAGCGAAACATGCAATGCTATATAAACATAAGGTACATGAAGGCAAGGCTCATGTTTTTTATATGGATATCAGATCAGGTGGAAAAAACTACGATGAGTTTGTCCGTCGCGCAATTGAAGAAGATCATGTTAATTATATCAGGGGAAGGGTTTCTACCATTTATGAGAGAGATGGCAAGCTGATAGTAAAAGGCGTTGATACACTTCTCGGCGCTCAGCCGGTTGAAATAGTTGCCGACATGGTAGTTCTTGCCACAGCCGGGATAGCCAGCTCAGGTGCTGAAGAACTTGCTCAGAAATTGCATGTTTCATATGACAGTCATAAGTTCTTTGCAGAAGCACATCCCAAGCTAAAACCTGTTGAAACAAACACCGCAGGTATTTTCCTGGCCGGTGCCTGTCAGAATCCTAAAGATATTCCTGATACTGTTTCGCAGGCTTCAGGTGCAGCAGTAAAGGTTGCGGCGCTGTTTTCACAGAGCGAACTGACCCGTGAGCCATTGGTGGCAGCTGTAAATCGTTCAGGACCTCCAATGTATTCCACATGTGTAGGTTGCTTTTTATGTCAGTCTGTATGCCCCTACCAGGCTATAGAACGCGAGGACTTTAAAACACGCGATGGCAAAATAATAAAGACCGTAGCTAAGATAAATGAAGGACTTTGCCAGGGTTGTGGTACCTGTGTTGCACTTTGCCGCTCAAAATCAATTGATTTACAAGGATATTCAAATAACCAGGTATATGCCGAAGTGGTGGCTCTGCTGAATGAATACTAATACATTTTACAGATTACTTTTCCTAAATAGAGAATTATATGTCAGATTTTGAACCTAAGGTTGTCGCTTTCGTCTGTAACTGGTGTACTTACGCTGGTGCCGATTTGACAGGAACAAGCCGTATCAAATATGCCTCCAATGTAAAGATCATCCGTTTTCCCTGTACCGGGCGTATTGACTTCATGCTCTTACTTAAAGCATTTGCCAACGGGGCCGATGGCATAATTGTTTCAGGCTGCCACCCTAACGATTGCCATTACACTTCAGGTAATTTTCATGCAAAGCGGCGATGGATAATGTTTAAAGAGCTTATGGATTTCATGGGTGTGGATATGAACCGTATTACATTTTCATGGGTTTCAGCAGCAGAGGGCGCCAAATGGGCAGATGTGGTTAATACAACCGTTACACGTCTCAGGGAAATGGGACCGTATGTATCATATAGGGATCTTGTAAATAAGTCCGTTGAGGAGGAGGTAAAAAATGAATAATCTCATAGCCAGGGCAAAAGAATTGCTTGAAAATAAAATTGTTCAGGTAATAGTCGGATACGAAGCCGGACCAACCGGCGTTGCCCGACCCGCATTTATCACAAACCCTGCTAAGGCTGACCTGCTTATTTATGATGAGAGATGCGTTCAGAATCTGGCCGTTTATCTTACCAAACCGGAGGTCAGGAATCTTGGGAAGATGGCTATTGTAGCTACCCTTCCGGTGATGCGGAGTATAATGATGCTGATCTCTGAACAACAAATCTTTGCTGATAATATAATCGTACTTGGAGTATCTTCTGATGGCAGTTTGCTCGATATTGCCGATATTAAAGTAATGCAGGCATATATAGAAAAGTCCGACCTGGGAAATCCCGTAAAAGACAGGGCGCTTCTTGTGGAACTAAATAAATTAAGCAAGGAAGAGAGATTTGCCTACTGGCAAAAAGAACTCTCAAAATGTATAAAATGTTATGCCTGTCGTCAGGCCTGCCCTCTGTGTTATTGTACCCGTTGTACCGTGGAGGTCAACCAGCCTCAATGGATTCCTGTACAATCGAATACGCACGGAAATATGGAATGGCACATTTTAAGAGCTATGCATCTTGCAGGTCGCTGTATCAGCTGTGGCGAATGTGGCAGAGCATGCCCTGTCGGCATTCCATGTCATCTTCTTACTATGCAGCTGGCCGACGAGGTACATAACTATTTTAAGGTATACGCAGGCACTTCTGAAAAGATGAGTTCTGTGTTATCTACTTTTGAACCTAATGATAAAGAAAGCTTTATAATATAACATGGAAACTTCCAGGAAATTAATAAGGAAGCAATCGCTGGAGAAACTATACAACCAGCTTTCAGCAACCCGCAAGGTGTATGCACCGGTTATTGCAGATGATAAACAGGTAGAATTTAAATATAATCCGGGTTTCGCAGAAGTGACATTTGAACATATCAGGTCAACACTGTCTGTGAAAAATATTGCATTCCCAAAGGTCGAGAACCTGTTTTTGTATTCAAACGGAAAGACCGAAAGTACAATTACTGACATTGATTTAAATAAAATCCCTGAGGTGGTTTTATGGGGATCTCATCCATGTGACAATGCGGCTTTTGATGCGCTCCGGTCAATATTCGAATGGGATATTAAAGATGAGTTTTTTTCAAAACGGATGGAAAAACTTGTCGTTATCGGATTAAGCTGCCATCTGAGTGACGCATACTGTTTTTGTACATCAGTTGGCCTGGCCCCGAACTCTTCAAAAGGAAGCGACATACTACTCTCGCCACTTCATAACGGTGATTATCAGGCAGATATATTGACAGAAAAAGGCGCAAGTATAGTAAACTCTTTCAGTGAGTTATTCGAATCAACATCCGGTGAAGAAGTTGTACTGACAACAGTAAAACAAAAGTTTGATCATGAGAAGGTTACCTCAAAGCTGAACGGCGCTTTTGAACACCCGTTCTGGGTAGAAAATTCCCTTCGTTGCATTGGCTGTGGAGCCTGCGCATATGTTTGCCCCACTTGTGCATGTTTTGATATCCAGGACGAGACCAGGGGTAAAAATGGTAAACGTTACCGCAGCTGGGATTCATGTGGCTTCAGTATGTTTACATTACATACCTCCGGCCATAACCCGCGTAATGTTCAGAGTGCGCGTTGGCGACAGAGGATTATGCATAAATTCTCATACATGCCCGACAGAAATCAGTCGCTGGGATGTGTTGGCTGCGGGCGTTGTTCAAGCGGCTGCCCGGTTGACATGAACATTGCAGAACAATTAGAAGCATTACAAAATATTTAATGATATTTAACAATGAGCGAGAATATTTATAAGCCTTACCTGATGGAGATCGAACAAATTGTAGAAGAAACTCCTGATGTAAGGACATTCCGTTTAAAATTCAAGAATACAGCTGAAGCTGAGAAATTCTCCTTTAAAGCCGGTCAGTTCGGTGAATATTCTGTACTTGGCGAAGGAGAATCAACTTTCTGTGTTGCATCACCCCCTACCCGAAACGGATATATTGAGTGCACATTCCGCAAAGCCGGACGCGTTACAAAAGGACTTGCAAATCTTGAAGTTGGTGACACTGTCGGATTCAGAGGACCTTATGGAAACACCTTCCCTATTGAAGAGTGGGAAGGGAAAAACCTCCTTTATATTGCAGGCGGAATTGCCCTCCCCCCTATGCGGTGCGTTATTTGGAACACTATTGATCTGCGCGAAAAGTATAAAGACATTACAATTGTTTACGGGGCGCGTTCAGTTTCTGACCTTGTTTATAAGCATGAGCTGAAAGATTGGGCTGAAAGACCTGATATTAAACTTATAACAACCGTTGACCCGGGTGGTCAGACACCAGACTGGAAAGGTGAAGTCGGATTTGTTCCTATGGTCCTTGAAAAAGCTGCTCCTTCATCAGAAAACGCTATTGCAATCCTATGTGGCCCTCCTGTCATGATAAAATTCACTATGCCCGTTCTGAAGAAACTCGGGTTCCTCGATAAGGATATCTATACCACTCTTGAAAACAGGATGAAATGCGGGTTCGGCAAATGCGGCCGCTGTAATGTTGGTAAAGTTTTCGTTTGCAAAGACGGGCCGGTTTTCAGCTATGAACAGATCTTAGCTCTGCCGGAAGAGTATTAAATCTGATATTACCGGAATTGCTGTAACATTTTGCATTCCTTTTTGGCAGACGACTTAAAATAACGTCTTCTCCAAAACAATATATGTAATTATGTAACCAATTAATTACTTTACTCGATTTACATTTTTGCAGGAATACTGATACTGTCGCTTTTTGACAGAGCTTTGTACGGAGTGCTCCACAGGGAGAAGTAGGAAGAAGCCGTTAGAGACTTTAGAAGCATTAGTGGCATTTACAGTATCCGCAGCTTTTATCAGCCTTTAACTTTTGAGTTAAGTCCTTTCAGATTTAGCGAACGGCTCATGGCACCCAGTACTTCGGGTAATCCTGTTTTTATCTCGCACTTGCCTTTAAAGTGCACAATCATTGCACATTGTTCTGCCTGCACCGGATCATGGCCACATATTTCAACTAAAGATTTGATAACATGATCGAAGGTGTTTATTTCATCATTGTAAAGAATCAGTGAACTTGAAGCAGTTCCCCAATTCAGTTTATCATCCTTATGTAATGTTCTTTCTTTCATTTCAGATTATCAAATAGTTGCCTGGCAGTTTCAACCGCGATCTCTTTTTTCCCAAGCCATGCTACAACCCTGGCTTCACTATACCCGTTTTTTATTAACAGGCTGGCATATTCAGATGCCGTGTCAAAAGTAATAAATTTACCGATCAAATATGCAATATTTCCATCATCAAGAGTCTGAATATCTAATCCCCGGCTTCCAGCCATCTTTTTTATTTCTTCAACCATATCAATTTTAATAGGTTTTAACGACCTGGTGACTTCCACTCTGAATAAAAGAGCCGGAGTAATAGTATCGGCAGGGGTTTTCTGTTCAACCTTCATAATATTAAAAAAAGATTTCTTCCCCCATTCCTTTTCCAGAACCGCTGCTCTGTCAGAAGAAACAGGTTTATTTAACATTTGTGCTATAACAAATGCATCTTTGAATCCTTTTGCCTTGACAGAAGCAAGCGCTTTAGCAGCATCTGACGCTCTCCTGAACATTCCTGCAAAATAACCCGTTTTATCAGTCCCTGCAACTTTAAAACCATATATAGGGGTAATCCCTTTAAAATATGACGGAGCAACCGGATTTCTGAATACCGCTATCTGGATTCTGTATATCAGTCCTTCCGGTACTTCCGGATCGATTTTGATCTTTTCCGCAGGATCTTTTACTGGTTTTGGCAATATTTCAAAAATCTTAAATACTTCAATAGAGCTGTTGATTTCAGGTTCAATGTTTTTATCAGTGTCAGTCTGAACTGAAGTAACTTTACCCTTCTGATTAACAGGCTGTTTAAAGGTTGAACTGGTTACTTTATAGTCAGACTTAATAACGGTATCTTTAGCTATTACAGGCTGTAAAGGTTTTGAAGCAGCCAATTGGCTGTTTTTTTCGGACCGGAAGTTCATTAATGAACGGGCCTCGCTGTATTTCAGATCAGCAGCTTTCTGAAATGAAGCAGCAGTCAATTCAGTTTCGCCAATCTTACCCTTTAATCCATTTCTATCGCCAACTGCAACACTTTCCAATTGATTCTTTTGTTCTGCAACCAGCGCTGTGACGGAATCAGCTTTTATCTGCAGTTCAAGAGCATCATTAAGAATTTGATCAACTCCCGAAGGAATATTCCGGTTCACAAAAGAATCTTTTACAACAGGTTCTACCCTGCTTTCTTGAAGGACGGGAGCTGGTTCCGTTATTACCGGCTTTTCAATTTTTATATTTTCTGCAGAACTGGCTTCAACTGCCACAACTTTCCCTGTTTTTTCATTACACTGCTGAACAAAACTCTGAACATTAAGTTCTTTTGAAGCTTTTTTCCCCACCTGTTCCGAAAATTGATTATATGATATTATTGCCTCATTGAACTTACCTCCCATCTGCTGTGCCCGTCCGAGAAAGAACAACGCATCCGATGGCAGGGACTTTACCACCGAAGCGCTTTGAAGAGCCTGTTTTAACAAAGATTCTGCTTCGTCCGGTTCCCGGTTGAGATTAATAAGACATACACCGGAATAATATTTATATAAAGGATCTTTGGAATATGTTAAAAGCAACTCTTTGAATTCTTTATATGCCTGTTCATAATTTCCATTTGAAAAGGCTTCAAGGGAGGACTGACGGGATGGTTTTGCCGGAATATTCTGGGAATAAAGGTCATAATCAGATGAACCAATAACCAGTATTAGCAATAAGGGGATAATCTGTTTCTTCAGTTTCATAACTTCATTAAAATACACTTTCACAAATACTTGATTCTAAAACTTTTAGTTGCTGGCAAAAATTGAATGTCTTAAGATTTATGTTAATAACAAATGATCAATTTTTTGCAGAAAACAATTCAAACTTCGTAAATTTACCCATAATAACAAAATAAACAAAACGTGCTACAACTAAAAGTGGGATCCAAAGCCCCCGGATTTCAAGGTATCGATCAGAATGGCAACGAAGTAAAATTAAATGACTTTAGAGATAAAAAACTAATTTTATACTTTTACCCTAAGGATAATACGCCGGCTTGTACTGCAGAAGCCTGCAACCTGCGCGATAAATATAATGTTCTTTTAAAACTTAAAAGCAGATACTTCAGATCATACCGGACAAATATTCAAAATGTATAATCAATAAAACCTACAATATGAGCAACGAAAGAAAAGAGATAAACAAAGAAAAGCTTAAGGCGCTGGAAATTACCCTGGGAAAAATCGAAAAGGATTTTGGAAAGGGAACAATAATGAAACTTGGCGATCATGCTATTGATAATATACAGGTAATCTCCACTGGATCTATCGGACTTGATGCTGCTCTTGGTATAGGCGGTATACCACGCGGCAGGGTTATCGAGATTTACGGGCCAGAAGCCTCAGGTAAAACCACCCTGGCTATTCATGCAATTGCGGAAGCCCAGAAGAACGGAGGTATCGCGGCTATAATTGATGCTGAACATACTTTCGACCGTAATTATGCTGAGAAACTTGGCGTTGATGTTGAGAACCTGCTCATTTCTCAACCTGATAACGGGGAACAGGCGCTTGAGATAACTGATAACCTCATAAGGTCAGGGGCGCTCGATATTGTTGTTATCGACTCTGTTGCAGCTCTGACACCCAAAGCCGAAATTGAAGGTGAAATGGGGGACTCAAAAATGGGACTGCAGGCAAGATTAATGTCGCAGGCACTAAGAAAACTAACTGCAAATATCAATAAAACAAATACTTCCTGTGTTTTTATAAATCAGCTTAGGGATAAGATCGGTGTTGTGTTCGGTAATCCTGAGACTACCACTGGAGGTAATGCCTTGAAATTTTATGCCTCAGTCAGATTAGACATCCGCAGAACAGCACAGCTTAAAGATGGCGAAGAGATCATCGGCAGCCGGACAAGAGTTAAAATTGTGAAGAATAAACTTGCACCGCCGTTTAGAAAAGCTGATTTCGACATACTTTACGGAGAAGGAATATCTCAGCTGGGAGAGATTGTTGATTTAGGCGTCGACTTTGAAATTATCAAAAAAAGTGGCTCATGGTTCAGTTATGGCGATACCAAACTTGGACAGGGACGTGATGCCGTTAAACAGATACTTAAAGATAATCCCGAATTATATGAAGAGTTAAAGACTAAAGTTTCTAACGCTCTAAAAAAATAAAACGATACTCATTATTCATTAATAATCAAGATTATATGAAAAGATTACTATTTCCAGTACTTCTTTTTGCATTGGTTTTTTCTTCTTCCTGCAAACAAAAAACATCAGTCGCACCTGAAACCCAACCACAATTCAATAACCAGCTTACAGCTGAAGAAAAGACCGGAGGGGTTATGACTCCGGAGATAATGTGGAAGTTCGGAAGACTCGGCTCATTTAGCCTCTCACCAGACGGGTCCTCAGTATTATATACAGTTACAGATATTGACCTTAAAAGTGAAGCCAGGCGAACAAACATATTTAACCTTCAGGTTACCGGTGGCGAACCTGTTCAGCTTACAAACGACGGTGGAAGTTCCCCTCAGTGGTTCAATAACGGGAAATCCATAGCCTTTGTAAATAAAGGAAACCTGTACATAATGAATGCGGATGGTTCTCGGCAGACAGCAGTTTCAGGATTAAGCGAATTTGAGATATTCAACATTTCACCCGCGGGGGATAAAATTTATTTTACAAAAAGAGTCAAGCTGGATCAGACTGCTAAGGAGAAACATAATTTTCCGAAAGCAAATGTCAGGATTATAAATGATCTGATGTATCGTCACTGGAGTTACTGGAGCGATTTTTCATACAGCCATATATTTGTTGCCTCATTTAACGGGAGCACTGTTTCAGAGCAAAAAGATATTATGGAAGGACAAAAGTTTGAGTCGCCGGATGCTCCTTACTTTGATGAAGGTGAAATTTCATGGAGCCCCGATGGTAAATTTATTGCTTATACCTCCAAAAGGCTAACGGGGAAGGAATACTCAATTAGCACAAACACTGATCTTTTCCTGTATGAGATATCCGGGGGAAAAGAAGTAAATATCACCCTTGGCAACAAAGGCTATGACAGATACCCTGTCTTTTCACCCGATGGTTCTAAAATTGCTTATCAGAGTATGGAAAGAGACGGCTATGAAGCTGATCTTGACCGTCTGGTTGTTTACGATATTAAAGAGGGTAAGCGGGACTGGATTACAAAAGGATGGGATTTTGATGTTGCCAATATTAACTGGGCAAATGATCAGACAATATATTTCACATCCTCACATCTTGGTACTAATGAGATATTTAAGACAAATATTACAGGTGGTTCCGTGGAAAATGTGACTAAAGGAGTACACAACCTAGGCCCGCTCAATCTCAGATCCGGAATACTTGTTGCCGAACTTTTATCTATGTCGATGGCTCCTGAAATTGCGGTAGTGAATATGACTTCCGGAGAAGTAAAACAGATAAGCTTTATTAACAAATCCATCTATGAATCAATTAAGATGGGGAAGGTTGAAGAAAAATATGTAAAGACAAAAGATAATAAAGATCTTCAGATGTGGGTAATTTATCCGCCGGACTTTGACCCTGCCAAGAAATATCCTGCGCTGCTTTTCTGCGAAGGAGGTCCGCAGTCTGCACTGGATCAGTTCTGGTCGTACAGGTGGAATATGCAGATGATATCTGCAAAGGGCTACATAGTATTTGCACCGAACCGTCGCGGAGTTGTCGGGTTTGGACAACAGTGGAAAGAACAGATTTCCGGCGACTGGGGTGGAAAAAATATTCAGGACTATCTTGATGCAACCGATGCAATGTCAAAAGAACCTTATATTGATGCAAACAGATTAGGGGCAGTTGGTGCAAGTTACGGTGGTTATTCGGTGTACTATCTTGCCGGAGTCCATCAGGGAAGATTCAAAGCATTTATTTCACATTGCGGCGTGTTTGATTTCATAAGCGAGTATGGATCAACTGAAGAGGTCTGGTTCAATGAAAAAGAGTATGGAGGTCCTTACTGGAAAAATCTGCCAAGCTATAAATTTTCACCTCATCTCATGGTTGACAAATGGACAACCCCTATACTTATAATAACCGGACAGAATGATTTCAGGATTCCATACACTCAGAGTCTTGAGGCATTTCAGGCTGCACAGCTGAAGGGCATTCCGAGCAGATTGCTTCTATTTGAGGATGAATACCATTGGGTAACAAAACCACAGAATTCAGTGATCTGGCAACGTGAGTTTTTCGAGTGGCTGGATACGTATCTGAAATAAAAAGTGTATTAAGCAGATATCGTGACAGGCTCTTTCAGCAGTCCTATCACGATATCGACTTTCTCAAGCAATGGCAGATTTCCGTCAAGCCAATTGATTTTTGTACCGCGCCGTTCCATTCCTCTGAACCATGTCATCTGTCTTTTTGCAAACTGATGGATAGCTATTTCCAGGTCACTGACCATTGCCTCATAAGTCAATTTACCCGTGAGGTACAAAGTAATAAACTTATATTCGAGACCATAATATATCAGAGTTTCTGTATTAACACCTGAATTGATCAGACCTTTAACCTCATCAACCATTCCTGCATCCAGACGTTGTTTAAGTCGTTCAGTAATCCTCTTCCGACGGGTTTCTCTGTCTAACATAACTCCTATAACAAGCGGATTTATTTTAGGAAATCCATTAGTTTGCTTTTTTCTGTTTCTGTTGAAATGCTCAATTTCGATTGCTCTGATCACACGCTTCTTGGTGTCAATATCAGTTGTATTATGGAGGTTCTTATAAGTTGACAGTATCTCTTTAAGCTCTTCAATTGATTTTTTTCCAAGTTCAGCTCTGAAGCCGCTGTCGGGTGGTACCTCAAACATCTTGTAGCCGGTAATTATACTGTCAGCATACATTCCGGAACCTCCGCAAACAACAGGAAAAAGTTTCCGGGCTTTCAGATCTTTATAAACATTTTTGAAATCCCGCTGATACTCGAAGACGTTATATTTATAACCCGGGTCAGCTATGTCAATAAGGTGGCATGGTATTCGTGCTCCATCTATATGATAATCATCATAATCCTTGCCAGTTCCAAGATTCATACCCCTGTAAACCTGCCTTGAATCAGCACTTAAGATTTCCCCTCCTATCCTTTTTGCGATAGCAACAGCCAGTGATGTTTTTCCAGATGCAGTTGGCCCTGTAACAACTAATAAGTCATAAGCTGAATTCAATTCCACAGTAATAGAGTTAATGATACAGGAAGTAAAAGCAATATACCATAAATTTACTTAATTTTGCCGGGCATTCAAATTAGATTTTTTATGAATTACAAGTTCTTCTTAATTGGGTTAAAAAACATAATACTTAATCCTGTAAAAGCATGGGAAACAATTGATTCAGAAAACAAAAAAGTAAAAGTTATAAGAGATAGCTTTTTATTCCCATTAATTATCCTGGTTTCAATTTCTGCCGTTGCCGGATCATTGATTTTTACAAACACTGAATTATCAACGGTATTTTCCATTTTTGTCGGGGTAAGAACTTTCATAGTATTGTTATTCACAATATACGTTACCTCACTTATCTTCGGTGAAATCACTTTCCCTCTTGATCTTGGTAAGGATTTTACAATCTCATTGAGGATTATTGTATATTCTGTTACGCCTTTCCTCATGTGCCAGATACTTACCGGTATATTTGAATCGCTTCTGTTTGTAAATGTTATTGGTCTGTATGGACTTTATATATTCTGGACTGGCGTAGATAAACTATTATCGCCTCCCCAATACAAAAAGATGCCTTTGCTTATAGCTACAACGATTAGCATGGTTGTTATATACGTTGCAACAAACATGCTGTTGACAAAGCTTGTTGAAAGAATTTTTTATGCCTTTTTTGATTAATCATCTCCTATGAAAGGCGGCAAAGGAAATATTGTAATACAGAATAAAAAGGCTTTTCACGATTATGAATTCCTTGAAAAGTTTGTGGCAGGAATAAAATTGTCAGGAACTGAGATCAAATCAATAAGGCTGGGGAAAGCTACAATATCAGACTCCTATTGCTTCTTCAATAATGGGGAACTCTTTATAAAGGGTATGCATATATCAGAATACTGGTGGGGCAATCTGAACAACCATGATCCTTTGCGCGAGCGGAAGCTGCTTCTGACTTCAAGGGAGTTAAGGAAAATAGAAAGAAAGGTCAAAGAGACAGGTCTGACAATTATAGTCATTAAGGTGTTTATTAATGACAGGGGTCTGGCTAAAGCAGAAATAGCAATCTCAAAAGGCAAGAAAGAATACGACAAACGAGAAACCCTCAAACGCAAGGATGCAACCAGGGAGATGGATCGCATGAGGAAAGTATAGGATTCCGGCTAGAAGTTTGGACTAAGCAGGTATCTGGAATAAAACTTTACAATATAATCCACAGCTTCTTCAGATGTATCTACCAGGGTAAACAGGTTAAGATCTTCAGGTTTTATATTATGTTCTTCTGCAAGCATCTCTTCTTTAACCCAATCCATTAAACCGCCCCAATATTTTTTTCCTACAAGAATAATTGGAAATTTACCAATCTTCCTGGTCTGTATCAGAGTTATTGCTTCAAAGAGTTCATCGAAGGTTCCAAATCCGCCGGGGAGTACCACAAAACCCTGAGCATACTTCATAAACATAACCTTCCTTACAAAGAAATGATCAAAAGTTATCAGTTTATCTGAATCGATAAATAAATTAGGATGTTGTTCGAAAGGGAGATCAATATTTATACCTACCGACTTTCCCTTACCACGTGTAGCCCCTTTATTGGCAGCTTCCATTATACCCGGACCGCCTCCGGTTATAATACCATACCCCTTTTGTGTAAGCTTAAATGCTATCTCTTCGGCAAGTATATAGTATTTATTGTTTGCGGCAGTCCGTGCAGAACCGAATATAGAAACACATGGACCAATACGGGCGAGTTTTTCAAAACCTTCAACTAATTCTGAAATAATTTTAAAAACTCTCCATGAATCCGTAGTATGAATTTCATGCCAGGTTTTTTGTTCAAAAGCATCTTTAATGAGATCTGCTGTCTTCTCCATATTGATATCGATAATAAATTACTGGCCAAATATAATTAAATTCTTATGCCTTAAGTTCTGGTTTCAGATATTTTCCGGTATAACTACCCGCGCATTGAGAAAGTTTTTCAGGTGATCCTGAAAAAATTATTTTACCCCCGGCTTTTCCGCCTTCCTTTCCAAGGTCCACAACATAATCAGACATTTTTACAACATCAAGGTTATGCTCAATAATAATTACAGTATTTCCCCTGTCTACAAGTTTATTAAGTACATCAAGCAACACTCTTACATCTTCAAAGTGCAGACCGGTGGTGGGTTCATCAAGTATATACAGTGTTTTCCCGGTATCACGTCTGGCAAGTTCAGTGGCAAGTTTAACCCTTTGTGCTTCACCTCCTGAAAGAGTTGTAGATTGTTGCCCCAGTTTAATATATCCTAGACCGACATCCTGTAATGTTTTTATTTTCTGATAGATAGAAGGAACATTCGCAAAATATTCAACTGCTTTATTTACTGTCATTTCCAGAACATCACTGATTGATTGACCCTTATATTTAACCTCAAGCGTTTCACGATTATAGCGTTTTCCGTTACATTCTGTGCAATGCACATAAACATCGGGAAGAAAATTCATTTCGATGGTTTTCATACCAGCACCTTCACACCCTTCGCACCGGCCACCTTTAACATTAAACGAGAATCTTCCTGCTCCGAAACCACGTATCCTGGCTTCGGTAGTTTGTTCAAAAAGTTTCCGGATATCAGTAAATACTCCGGTATAGGTTGCCGGATTTGAACGTGGTGTCTTCCCTATCGGAGACTGGTTTACTTCTATTACTTTATCAAGATGTTCAAGTCCGGTTATTTCCTTGAAAGGTAAAGGTGATTTACCAGCATTATGAAATTTTTTTGCAAGTGCCGGATGAAGTGTCTGGTTAATAAGCGAAGATTTACCGCTTCCTGACACTCCGGAAATGCATATCAGCGTCCCCAGCGGAAATGTAACATCGACATTATGAAGATTATGACCTGAAGCTCCGATGAGAGAAAGAAATTTACCATTCCCCTTTCTTCGTTCAACTGGAATAATAAATTTTTTTTTATTATTAAGGTAAGAAGCTGTCAGAGTATCAGATTTCATTAATTCCTCAGGATTGCCATGAGCTACAACCAGGCCTCCATGACGTCCGGCACCTGGTCCCATATCAATCACATAATCAGCAGACAGTATCATCTCCCTGTCGTGTTCAACCACGATCACTGAATTTCCGGCATCCCTGAGCTCTTTTAAGGCCTTGATAAGCCGACGGTTATCACGCTGATGAAGTCCGATACTTGGTTCATCAAGTATATATAGAACATTTACCAGTCTCGACCCTATTTGTGTAGCAAGTCTGATTCTCTGACTTTCTCCTCCCGAGAGAGTCCGCGAGCCTCGGCTCAGTGAAAGATACTCCAGTCCAACTTCAAGAAGGAAACCCAGTCTTGCTCTTATCTCTTTCAGAATTTCGGCAGCAATCAACTTTTGCTTTCTGGTCATCTTTTCCTCAATATCAGACAAAAAAAGAGATAACTCTTTAATATCCATAGCAGAGAGCTCCCCAATGTTTTTATCAGCAATCCTGAAAAACAAAGATTCTTTTTTCAAACGTGTACCTTTACAGTCGGGACAAACATTATACTGAACATACTGATCTTTAATTCTTGATCCGCTTTTCTTACCGTTAACAGTCTCTATATTCCCGACAAAATTCACAACACCTTCAAAAGTTAAAAAATAGTTCGATGACATTCCAAGCGGGGTGTTTGATAACTTAAGCACCTCATCAGAGCCATACAGAACTTTATTTAAAGCGTCTTCAGGTATCTCTTTTATTGGGGTGTCAAGCGTAAACCCGTTTTTTTCAGCGATAGCTTCGATCTGCCAGAAGATCCATACATTTCTGTATTTACCAAGAGGTTCAATACCTCCTTTTCTTATGCTCAGATTCCCGTCAGGAATAAGTTTCTTTTCATCGATGCTGGATATCTCGCCCAGACCGTTACAATGAGGACAAGCCCCCTGAGGTGAGTTGAAGGAAAATGTGTGTGGTGCTGGTTCATTATATGATATCCCGGTTACCGGATCCATAAGATGACGACTGAAATACCTTGGTTCATCGTTTTCAGAATCAAGTACCATCATTACACCATCACCCTGATCGAGTGACATTATTATTGAATCGTGCAACCTCTTATCTGTTGTATCACCAATCCTGAACTTATCGATTACCAGTTCAATAAAATGTGTTTTGTACCGATCTAGTTTGATACCGGGAGTCAGCTCCCTGATCTCACCATTTATTCGTACATTCAGGAATCCCTTTCTTCTCAGTTGTTCAAACAATTCCTTATAATGGCCTTTTCTTCCTTTAACAACCGGGGCCAAAAAATATATTTTTTGGCCGGAAAACCGGCTTTTGACAAGATCCAGTATTTGCTCATCTGTATATTTAACCATTTTTTCACCAGACGCATACGAATAAGCTTCACCGGCTCTGGCGTAGAGAAGTCGCAGAAAATCATATATCTCCGTGATTGTCCCGACTGTTGATCTCGGGTTTTTATTTGTGGTTTTTTGTTCTATTGATATGACAGGACTTAACCCCGTTATCTTATCCACATCAGGGCGTTCCATGCCTCCCAGAAACTGTCTGGCATATGCCGAGAGAGTTTCCAGATAACGTCGCTGACCCTCTGCATAGATTGTATCGAATGCAAGAGATGACTTGCCACTTCCACTTAAACCCGTGATAACAACCAGCTTGTTTCGTGGAATTGTAACGTCGATATTTTGCAAATTATGTACCCGAGCACCAAGGACTCTAATCTCCTCACTCATTTCAACACTCCCTTTTCAAAGAATCAATTCAAAGTTTCCGTTTATTCAATGTTCCGTGTTCCTTCAGATGGAATTTTTATCAGGTATTCCTTATTTGGCTTCTGCGTCAGATATGGTTTTCTTAGCCATGGGTTCAGAAGCTTTAACATTTTATAGTTGGTCCCGAATTTTTCTGCAAAATGGGCAAAGCTTGTAACTGCAGTATCCACTTTCACTTCAAAGTATTTAATTTCGGGATAGAGTTCCTCCTTGCTGATATAAAACCCGTAATTTAAAGGATTAGAAATTATCATTTTATATGCAACAACTCTAAATATATACCTGGCAGTCTCTTCGTTCAGAAGAAGATTATAATAATTATGCTGATTTTGAATTTCTATCTGTTCATCAACCCCGGCTCTGCCTCCGTCGTATGATGCAGCCGAAAGGGTCCAGTTTCCATATTTCTCATAAGATTTTAGAAAATATTCGCATGCAAACCGGGTTGATTTCTCCACATCGTAGCGTTCATCAACAACAGTATTGATCTCCATCCCCTCTTCCTTCCCTGTTTCCGGCATTATCTGCCAGAAACCTGTAGCTCCTGCTGGAGAAATCATGTTACTGTATTCGCTTTCAGCAGCAACCATGTATTTAAAATCATCGGGAATATTATTTTTTTTCAGAATTTTTTCTATCACGGGAAAGTATCGGTTTGCCCTTTTAATAATAAGAATTGTAGATGAATGTCTGTAAGCGCTGATAAGAATTTCGCGTTCCAGACTCTCCCTGGTAACAAAATTGTCGAGAGGCATCTTCTCTCCCGCAAAAGTCACACTTTCAGGAAGCTTAAATGACTTGATACCGTAAATTGTATCCAGGATATGATTAGAAATCCCGGGGCTGGTTCCAAAACCTTTAAAACCAAGTCCTATTGAAAGAATTATTATAATAGAACTGAACAGAACAAATGCAGTAAGTATTGTTTTCCTAAATGGATTCAACATAACATTATCAGCTTTGAGAAATAATTTGCAAAGTTAACATAATTACACCTTTTTTATTACTTACGCGAAGAGTAAAATATCAGATACCGGAAAATAATGGAAGGGAATTAGTCCGGAAGGCTTATTACCGGGTCTCATTACCTGTACAGAAGAATCAGAATTTATATGAAAGTCCGGAAAAGACACCAAAGGAATAAGGGTGATTTTTTGATCCGGTTACTTCATTGAACGGATTAAGGTAATATCTGAACGTTGGTTCTAAATTCAACGATATTTTATTTGAGAGATTGTATTCCATTCCCATACCGAGAGAACTACTCAGGCTAAACAGACTCAATCCTTCAGTTGTACCTATTGGGTATTTAGTACCACCGATCTTTGTATAAACAGAATTATTAACCAGCAGGTTGTAAGAGATACCTCCTACAAGATTGATATCTACCGCTTTATCGATAATTTTATACCTTAGCACAACAGGAAGTTCAAGATATCTGAAGTTTTGGATAATTGTGCTGTTTAAAAACTCAAGACTTGCTTTTTTCGGGTCGAAGACATCATTGGTAAAACCAGTCTGAATTTTTGTTGCCGGACCTGTTCCTATAAGGAATACATCAGCATTTTTGGTATATACTGTACCGCTTGTTGTCAACACCTCAAAATTATGATCGCCTTTTGCATTACCATACGGCTTGAAGCCGGCATATGAGTTCACTCCATCAACAGTTTGTCCTAAAGAGGAATAGTAAAGACCGGTCTGTATGGTAACCCTTTTATTAATTTTGTATGAAACAGCTACTCCGCCGGAATATGAAATTAAAGGTTGTTCTGTAGCGGCAAGTTGTTTTGTAATAGCATTGTCTGAGCTGAACCTTGAATAATAAGTCGGAGATGCGAGTGCAGTTATCGACCATCTTTCACTTTTTATGGGATTGATCTCAGGAGTATACTCCCGGTCACTTATTTCTATTTCGAAAGATTTTTTTTGTGTGGAACTAAAACCAGCAAACAATGGTCCGTGCTGTAGGGATGTTCTGCCAGGAAATAAAGCATCCTCCTTATTCAGGGATGCGATCTTTGGAGAATTATTATTATCATTATCTGATGATGCTGAGTTCTGCTTAATATATTCAGATAATAATTGCCCGGTGTAGGTAACCGGGGATTTCTCTTTTACAGCAAATTTAGCGGGTTTGTAGAATGAAGGCATAACCGCAGGTGATAATTCCTCAATATCAAAAGAAGTAATTGCAACGGAAGAATCAAGGGAAATTTCTCTGCTCCATCTGTAGGCAAAAAAACTCAGAGTAAGAAGCACTGCAATAAGTGCTGCTGCTTTGTAAAGAATAAATTGTCGTGATCTTACTTTTATCGCAGGGGCAATATTATTCCAAACCTCCGGGGGCTGCAGAACCTCGTAGTCTTTGAGTCCGTTTCTGAATAACAGATCAATATTTGCCCCTCGTTCATCCATTTGCAACTTTTTTCTTTAAACCTGTAAATGATCCCACTCTTCTCTGAAGGATGATCCTTGCGCGTGAAAGGTTCGACTTTGATGTTCCTTCAGAAATATTAATCATCTTACCTATTTCTTTATGGGAATACCCTTCAATTGCATAAAGATTAAATACCATCCTGTATTTAGGTGGCAACTCCCTTATTATTTCCATCAGATCTTTTGCTTCAAGGCCTGCATAGTCATGATTATCAGGATCTGCATCCTGTTCCCCGATCGTATCTATATCATCGACACGATAGAGATTATGCCTGCACCGGAACTTTTCAAGAGCTGTATTAACTGTTATCCGATGCATCCATCCTTCAAAAGATCCTTCATGTTTGTAATGATTGAGATTTTCGAAGATTTTTATGAAACCTTCCTGCAAAATATCCCTTGCCTCTTCATCATTACCGGAATACTGAAGACAAACGGCATATAGTTTTGACGCATGCCTTCGGTAAAGGAGTTCCTGATCTCTCCTGTCACCGGCCAGACAACCAATTATTATTTTCTTAATCTCCGACAAGGTTTAGTCCTGTTTGAGAACCTAAAAATATGAAATAATTATCTTAAACGCCAGTAATTCCGCATAAGAATGATGCGAATAATTAAATAAAGGTTGCGTTTTTGTAATTAAAGATGGATTACTTCACCATAAGCGGCTGCTGCTGCTTCCATAATTGCTTCTGACATTGTAGGATGCGGATGAACGGCTTTAATAATTTCATGCCCGGTTGTTTCAAGTTTTCTGGCAAGGATAATTTCTGCAATCATCTCAGTCACATTAGCGCCAATCATATGAGCGCCAAGCAGTTCTCCATATGCAGCGTCAAATATAAGTTTTACGAAACCATCTTTTGCACCGGCCGAACTTGCCTTACCAGATGCAGTAAAAGGGAATTTTCCCACTTTTATGTCATAACCTGCTTCCCGGGCTGCAACCTCTGTCAGACCACAGGATGCTATCTCAGGAGTGGTATATGTACAACCCGGAATATTATTGTAATCCAGAGGATCTACATTCATACCTGCAATTTTTTCAACACATATTATCCCTTCTGCAGAGGCTACATGGGCAAGTGCAGGACCGTGCACGATATCCCCTATTGCATAAACACCGGGTAATGATGTAACGTAATAATCATCAACAACGACTTTCCCCTTTTCAGTTTTCACTCCGGCTTTTTCAAGGCCTATTCCTTCAATATTGGTTACTACTCCGACTGCAGAGAGAACTATATCTGTTTCAATTATCTCCTGCCCTTTTGGTGTTTTTATGGTTACCAGGCATTTTTCTTTTGAAGTATCTACTGCCTCAACTGATGAGTTAGTCATTATCTTCATTTTCATTTTCTTAAATGATCTCTCAAGTTGTATTGAGACCTCTTCATCTTCATTGGGAACTAATCGGGGCAGAAATTCTACGAGAGTTACGCTGGTACCTATTGACTGATAAAAATTTGCAAATTCGCTCCCGATTGCTCCTGATCCGACAACAACCATTGATGCAGGCTGTTTTTCAAGAGTCATAGCTTCACGGTAACCAATAATCTTCGTGCCGTCCTGTTTTAGATTTGGTAGTTCTTTAGATCTTGCTCCTGTAGCGAGAATGATGTTTTTTGCAGAATAATTCTTCTTATTTCCATCAGCAGCTTCAACCTCAACGCTATTATTGCCAGCAAGACGGCCAAATCCTTTAATATGCTCAATATTATTTTTCTTTAAAAGAAACTGTACTCCTTTGCTCATTCCATTGGCAACGCTCCTGCTTCGTGAAATGATTGCTTTAAAATCAGGTTTTGCTTCACCTGCAATTAATATCCCATAATCTGAGGCATGAGTGAGGTACTCAAAAACCTGTGCGCTTTTCAGAAGTGATTTTGTAGGTATGCAACCCCAGTTCAGACAGATGCCACCTAATTCTGCGCGTTCAACAACTGCCACTTTCATTTTCAATTGTGATGCCCTGATTGCTGCCACATAACCGCCGGGTCCACTTCCTATAATGATAAGATCGTAATCCATAGCATTAATAATTTAGTCAATTTTTAATTATTTCCAGAGAAATATCTTTTAAATTAGTTCATTTATGTGTTTAATTCTTACTGATTTTTAATTTCAGAATTAACTGGCTTAACACTTTTGCAATGACCCATATTATAACAAGAGTAAAAATGATAGTTGCTCCTACCGGGATACCTGCAAAGTATGAAATAACATAACCGGTAGAGGTGCCAACGAATCCGGCAATAACAGACCAGATCACAATTTTAAAATAAACTTTTGTAAACAACATTGCGATATTGGGAGGAATAGTAAGTAACGAGATAACAAGAATCACGCCAGCCATCCGGATGTTCAAAACTATTGTAAGGGCAATGAGAGATGTGGTTACATATTTAAATACATCTACATATGAGGAGTATGTCCTTGCAAATACCTCATCGAATGAAATATAAAGTATTGTCCTGTAAAAGATACTGAAGTAAAGAATCAGTATAACTGACATAATACCTAAAGCAATAAGATCGGCATTTGAAACCGTAAGTATACTGCCGAACAGGTAACTCATCAGGTTCGGGGTATAACCGGGTGTCAGGTAAATGAAGATTATTCCTATAGCCATCCCGAATGCCCACAGTATTCCAATTGCAGAGTCTTCCCTTATTTTTTGTTTTACCGATAGATATTCAACACCCAATGCTGACATAATTCCAAAAACAGCCGCACCTATTACCGGATTTATGCCAAGAAAGTATCCGAGTCCAATTCCTCCAAAAGATGCATGGGTAATACCACCGCTCAGGAAGACCAACCGTTTTGATACAACATATGTTCCTGCCAATCCGGCAGTTATGCTGGCAAATACGGCTCCAATGATGCCTTTAATTATAAAATCATATTGAAAAATATTCTCCACTAATTATGTTTTTTAAGTACTGTATGAGGAATATCTCCGTGCGAAATTACCTGGACCGGACATCCATAGGATAGCAGGTCCTCATTAGTTATTTCAGGGGAAGCATGATAATGAAGTCTTCTGTTTA
This sequence comes from Bacteroidales bacterium, assembly GCA_025358455.1. Classification (GTDB taxonomy): domain Bacteria; phylum Bacteroidota; class Bacteroidia; order Bacteroidales; family VadinHA17; genus LD21. The sequence continues at coordinate 16,635 of JANYJP010000090.1, read as the reverse complement.
CACAGGCAAACGATTTAATATGTGCAGAGATGGTTCCTACATCATGAGATACCATTAATATAGCCATACGTTTATTGAGCTCACGCAGCTTCTCATAGAAATCATTTTCAAATGTAGTGTCAACAAAATTGCCAGGTTCATCGAGTAGTAAGAGTTTTGGATCTCCAATAATAGCCCGCCCCAGGAATACTCTCTGCATTTGTCCACCTGACAGTTCATTTATTGTTACTCCGGCCATTTCGGACAAACCAAGCTCATATATGACTCCTGCTGCCTTTTTCCTGTCAGAGGCGGTCATTCTGGAAATAATCCCTTTCCCGATCATCAGACCCGAGAGTACAATATCAGATACCGTAACAGGATAATTAATATCCCCCGTTGATATCTGGGGAAGATAACCTATTCTGTTAGCATTCAATAAGTCCTTATTGAATACAATCTCCCCCTGCACTGGTTTGAGTAAGCCAAGAATAACTTTTAAAAGTGTGGTTTTGCCACCCCCGTTTGGACCGATAACTCCAATAAAATCGTTTTCGACTACCTTTAAATCAATATCTTTTAAAACTACAGTTGTACCGTAAGAAGCTGATAATAATTTCATCTCAAACAAATATGCCATTACTTTCCTGATTTAGAGCTCTCAATCAAACTATTATGAACTTCCTCAATAATATCGGCAGTAGATTTAAACCAATCCTCTGACAGGGGATCAATAATTTTTAATTCTGCTCCTATTTCCCTGGCTATGGCTTCTGCGTTTTTAGTATCGTATTCCCTCTGAACAAATATAGTTTTCAGATTTTCTTCCCTTCCCTTGTCAATGAGTTCTTTTATCCTTGATGGAGGCGGTTCCTTCCCTTCAAATTCAACGGGGATCTCTTCAAGACCATAGTCCCTGGCAACATAGGCCAGATTAGGGTGGTAAATCAAAAACGATTTGTTCTTTATCCCTGAAAAAAGCGTCTCTGCCTTTTTATCAAGATCTTTAATTTTTATAAGAAGAACCTGATAATTTGCTTCGTATTTCTGTTTGTGTGATAAGTTCAGTTCCGTTAAGAAATCTTTTATTGAGGAAGCCATAATAAGTGCACATTTCGGAGAAACCCAATAATGCGGATCAGCGCCTTCGACATGATTACCTTCATGGTGGTGTTCAGAAACTAAAGGAATGATTTTATCACCTAATGATAACCTCTTCATTGTCCTGTTTGTCTCATAAAAACGGTCCAGCCAGTTCATTTCAAAGCCAAGATATCCGTTACTGATATATCCAATGGATTTTCTGAGTTTATTAATTTGTTCCGGAAAGGGTTCGTAGACATGTGGGTCCGCACCCGCTGGAACCATTACATTAACTTTAAAGTCATCGCCGGCAATAGCTTCAACGAAGTATTTAAACGGGACTATACTTACTGTAATAATCCGGTCCCCGCCATTATTTCCCTGCCTGCCACAAGAAACCATGAAAACAAAAAGCAGTAAAAGCAAAAATTTTCTCATTAAACAGATGCTTCAATGTTTGATACAAATTTAACATATAACAGAACAAATGGTTTAAGTGTTGTAAATAAAATAATATAAGCTATTTTTGAGTATGGATTAACAGAGAATCCATTCCCTGCCGGATGAAGAACAAAGGAGAGATACTTGCATCAATTTTGAAGAACTTTAAAGACTGTCATTTCTTCCTTCATAACACCAGGGAATTTAATGTTGTTGAAAACATTATGAATGAAGGGTTTATCTTTGAAAGTCAGCTTCCACATTCAACTGACCGTGTTAACCCAAACGAACCTATTGAAGTTACATATTTCCTCTTCCAGCGAAAAGACTATGGTTTATACACAATTATCATAGCAATACCGAAAGTTATTTATGAGATATATTCCGCTGTGTCGAACAATAATGATACCGGTATGGAAGAGGTGCTTACAATTACTGATCCATACTTTGGCGAAAACGATGAATTGATTTATACGGTATCACCAAAACATATTCTGGGATATTTCAATATAAAAACATCCGAATTTAGTCAAAACAGGAACTGGGATCCTTTTTTTAATAACTGCCAGTTCAGATCTCCTGGTAAAAAACATGAAAAATCCGGGAAAAAATAAAGGGGACAGGCCCCCTTATGCCTGTCCCCCTGTTACAAGGAATGAAAAACCTAATATGTCTGAAGAGAAATTTTGAAGAACCCTGTTGCTTTCGTTGAAGCTATCTGAAATTTCCATTCACCCGTTTTGTCCTGATTTTCAGTTTTTGAAATTGAAAACGATTTTCTCCAGTTGAGATTACCAAATTCATCGATTATGATATCCGAATAGCTTTTCCCGTTTGGCATTACAATTTTGATATGTATGTCACCTTCTTTACAATCGCCCATAACTGACATTACAACATTATTTACTGTTTTTTCAACATCAAAAGTATAATCACGAGTGAAGGTATTTTCTTTTACCGTTTTGGAAAAATCCCAGGTGGTTCTTTCCTCATCTCCTCCGAATTCATGACCGTAAAATGAATTACCTTCAGGACCCGACCATATAAACGGGGCGTCAGCTGAAAAAGACCGGGTACCCCTCCTGTTGTAAAAAATCTTCATTGGCTCTCCCTCTTTACCAACTGCTTCAAGCTGAAGCTGGAGATCATTCATATTACTATCCAGATCTACTCTCGAATTAATAACATCCTGTAAAGTCTGTTCCTGGACTTTCTTCTGATCTGACATTGCTTTCTTCTGGGTTTCAATAGATTGCTGAAGTTTTTCTTCCTTTTGCTGCTCAGCCCTGGTCTTACTCTGTCCATATGTCACCTGGAAAAAGGAGCCGGCTGAGAGGAGAAATATTGAAATCAATAATACTTTAATCTTTTTCATAGCTGCCTTAGTTATTAGTTTGACAATGTAAAGATAAAGCTCGCTGTTTCGATATTTTGTTAATACAGGGTTAATGCAGGGTTAATGTTTCCGGTGAGTGTCAGGGGTATTAATAAAATGAATAATTTTGAGAGAATAAAATATATTTAGATGAAAAAGAAAAATACAGTTTTACTTCTGGGTATAACATCTATTTTAATTCTTATATCTGTCCAGGTCTTTATTATTATTGGCGTCTGGAACCAAAAAAGTGAAATGTTTTCTCTAAGGTATACCCTTCGTTCACAGGAAGCAATGGGCTTTATCAGAAGAAGATTGCCATCCGATGGATTTGATACAGTAAGACTTCTCTTAGGGAGCTATTCTGAAAAAGCGAACCGTCAAATACATGCTATTAAGGATTCAAAGGAATTGGTATCTGTGAAAAAAGATGTTTTCGATTATTTTACAAAGGTTATAAATCAGGAACAATATCTTTCAACATTGCTTTCAGCTTATTTTGACAGGCGGGGATATGAAAAAAACTTTAAGTATACTATTGTCATTAACAATTTGGAAATGATAGCAAATGATACAATTGTTGTATACCACAATGACAACTTTCCTTACCGGCGTCCATCTGACCGTGGCTCCTTACCCGTTACGCAGATGGTCACACAAAACAAAATAGTGGTTACATGGTTTAATGAGGAGGATAACAACTACCGGTGTAATTTTGATTATTTTATTGATTTTTCCGATAAACAGAAAATGATTTTGAAAGAGACTTCGGCGTCTCTGGGACTTAGTAGCCTTAGTATCATTCTTGTGGGTGTAATGTTTATGATAACCTTCAGGAATCTTATGGAAGAAAAGAGACTATCCAATCTGAAGACCGACTTTATTAATAATATGACCCATGAGTTAAAAACGCCTCTTTCAACAATAACTGTTGCAGGTAAAACCCTTGAAATGGTGCAGATCAGAACCAATGAAGAGAAGATACTTGAAACGGCTAAGTTAATAGGGAAACAAAGTGTTCACCTGAACCAGCTAATCAACATGATTCTTGAGATAAGCATGTGGGAAAGGACTCAGTTTCAGCTTGATAAAAGAACTGTTGATATTGAGGAATTTATGAGTGATGTTGTTGAAAGTTTTAAATCAGGCGGAGGCAATGGAGCTTTAATTACACAAAAATATAAATTTACCGGAACTAAAGTTGATCTTGATGATGTCTATTTCACAACGCTTGTAAATAACCTTCTTTCAAATGCTGTGAAGTATTCTGACAAAAAATCTGAAATAGATATTGAAGGATTTACATCAGAAAATAAAATATGTATCGCTTTTACCGATAACGGGATCGGGATAAACAAAAATGACCAGAAACATATATTTGATAAGTTTTACAGGGCGTCCACCGGTAATATTCATAAATTTAAGGGACTTGGCCTGGGTCTGTATTATGTTAAAAAAATTGCAGAAGCTCATGGCGGGGATGTAACAGTATCGAGCAGACCCGGAAGAGGGAGTACTTTTACAGTTACAATACCTAATATTTAATAAAGGCCCCATGATGAGAAAAACAGGACCGGAAGGGAAAGCTCTAAATGTATAATGGCAGCAGTAACTCATATCCCATTTACGGAATTGTGATAAACCGTAAAACATTCGCACCAATCGGAACCAGAAAAGAGCTGCTTCTTCTTAATTATGAACGATATGGATGGCAGCGATGGAAATTCCGTATTTTTTCAGAATTGAAGCTATAAATGAAAACGGCAGATCTCCATTAACTGAAATTACTAAATCAGAATAACTAAATGAAGTAAGAGGAATAAGTTTCTATTTTGAAATGAATCAGAGAAAGCTATATCATGAAGTATCAGTTTACTGTTAACCGATAAAAGGTCGTATATTTACTGTGCATTACCATAAATAATTAAAACTATTCGGAATATGAAAGTTTTGTTAGCTGAAGACGACAGGGATTTTGGAAATATATTAAGTCAGTACGTCACAATCAGCGGTTTTGATGTGACCTTAGGCCGTGACGGCAAGGAGGCCTGGGAGCTGTTTAATCAGGGCAAGTTTGACATCTGTGTATTTGATGTTATGATGCCCGAGATGGATGGCTTCACTCTTGCCGAGAAGGTCAAAGAGGCCGAACCTGGCATCCCAATTATATTTCTTACTGCAAAAAGCCTTAAAGAAGATATTGTCAGAGGACTTAAGATCGGTGCAGATGATTATATAACTAAACCTTTTGATCCCGAAGTTCTTATACTACGGATAAATAACATATTAAAGCGGGCTTATTCTTCTACGAATGACGAGTTTAAAGTGTCTGATACAGTTCTTAAATATAATACACTTGAACTCATAAGCGGAAACACGAAAGAGAAACTTACCCTCAAGGAAGCTCAGCTTTTGAAATATTTCATAATCAACAAGAATAAAATACTTGCCAGAGAAGATATCCTCACCGAGATATGGGGTGAGGATGACTATTTCCTGGGGAGAAGCATGGACGTCTTCATAAGCCGGTTAAGGAAATATGTTTCCGAGGATAAAAACATTGACATACGCACAGTGCGGGGCACAGGGTTTATTCTTGAAGAGATTAATAAGGCGTGAGGCTGCAAGACTACTTTTTGCCACCAAGCACCTCATTCACTTTATTATAAAGGTCTTCACCCCTGAGGTTTCTTCCGATTATTGTTCCCTTTTCATCAAGAAGAAAGTTAGCAGGAATCGCATTTACCGCGTATAACTTAGCAGCTGCATTATTCCAGTATTGAAGATCTGATACATGTGTCCATGCAAGTTTGTCATCAGCTATTGCCTTCTGCCAGTCTTCTTTTTTCTGGTCTAAGGAAACCCCGAAAACATCAAAACCTTTTTTGTGAAATTCGGTATATACTTTGACAACATTTGGGTTTTCCTGGCGGCAGGGGCCACACCATGCAGCCCAGAAATCAATCAATAGCAATCCGGAACCTATTTTTGATGAGAGTGCTACTGGTTTGCCATCAATATCATTCATAGTAAAATCGGGAGCTTTCTGACCAACAGATACTGCCTTCATAACAGCGACTCTTTCTTTAAGTGATTTAATCTGTGGCAGCGCAGCAATTGCAGTATCAAGTCCGTTAATCATCGATTCGATCTCCGGTGCTTCCATCTCATAACTAAGGCTTGCCAGGATTGATGGAGAAACATATGATTTCGGGTTGTTTTTTACAAAGGTTTTCTGAAGGTTTGTCATTTCGGTTTGAACAGAATCAGCCTGCTTTTCAAGCGATGAAACTTTTACAATATCTCCGGCTTTATTAGCGGTCTGGTATTCGCCGACTATTTTTGAATACTTGTCACTAAGCTGCTTATTTGAAGCCACGAATGATTCATATTCATCCTGCGTTTTTGATCCAGTTATTTTTGCTTTGAACAGTGAGTCGAGACTTCCGGTAATAGTTATTTCAGAGTTCTCAAGGTATAGTGATGTCCTTTTTCTGGTATTTCCTGCTACAAGTTGTATAAGTTGAGGATAATCAACTTTTCCACCTTTGATTGTAAATGAACCTTTTTTTGAAACGGCTGAATCAATTGTAATTGTTTTTCCGGCCTCTCTTTTCTGAAGATAAAAAGTAATGCTGTCAGAGCCTGCAATTTTCCCTTTAACTACATAATGCGGTCCGGATGAACAAGAAGCAATTAATATCGTTGCAATTAGCAGGTAGATTATCTTTTTCATATTCTGTAATATTGATTTTGTAAGAATATTGATTTAATTCGCGCAAAGATATGAATTATTGTTGATTGAATTTACTTTTTAAAGTATTTATCGAGTAAATTAAGAGCGGCTCTGTACGATGTTATACTGCCTTCGGAAAGCTGACGTTCAAGCTCAGGTTTAAGTGATTTGACCTCCTCATTATTATAAAATGAAGAATGCAGATATTCATTTATGGTATTATGCATTCTGAGTATGGCCTGCTGTCTTCTGAGTTCGTCAAAATATCCTGATTCTTTAGTGAATGCAACATAATCGGAAATGATCTCCCATATTTGGGTTATCCCTGTATTTTTTAATGCTGAACAGGTTATTACTCGGGGATTCCATCGTGATTGTGTTGGCGGAAACAGATGGAGCGCATTCTGATATAAAACCCTTGCTCCTTCTGCAACAAGTTTATTTGGTCCGTCAGCTTTAGTAATAGCAATTAAATCAGCCATTTCCATGATCCCTCTTTTAATTCCCTGTAGTTCATCGCCTGCACCTGCAAGCATAAGCAGAAGAAAAAAATCAACCATTGAATGGACTTCTGTTTCAGATTGTCCCACCCCTACTGTTTCAATCAGGATCGTATCAAATCCTGCCGCTTCGCATAATATAATTGTTTCCCTTGTCTTCCTTGCAACACCTCCAAGAGTGCCGGATGCAGGCGATGGCCTTATATAAGCTTCAGGATGGATGCTTAATTGTTCCATCCTTGTTTTATCGCCGAGGATACTTCCTTTTGTCAGCTCACTGCTCGGGTCAATTGTTAGCACAGCAAGCTTTCTTCCCGTACCGGTTATAAACAACCCAAAAGTCTCAATGAATGTGCTTTTTCCGGCTCCCGGAACTCCGGTAATTCCTATCCTCAATGACTTTGTGCTGAAGGGAAGACATTTTTCGATTATAGCCTGTGCAGTGCCATAATGTTCCTGGAGTGAGCTCTCCGCTAATGTTATGGCCTGACTAAGAATAGTTCTGTTGCCCGCCAGAATTCCTGAAACATATTCATCAACAGAATACCTCATGCGACGCTTTCTGCCGGTTATTGAAAAAACATGGGGATTTACGCTGGGTGGCTTAGGTATTCCCACCTGTATATTCAGCGCACTCCTATATTCCTTCTTTTTCTCCATCAGTGTTACAAGTTAGGCAAAAATAACAAAAGGGTGTAAGATTATTATCAAACACCCTTCCTTAGACAACTATTCTGAATATTTTTCTGTGTATAAACTATTTTACCGGAGCCGGTTGCTCAACATCGGCATTTAACATAAGAACTGTTTCGGAATTTGCCGGGTCGTTAGTATAAACATAAATTGCTTTGGTTACTTTACCGTTATAGCTGCCTGAATTAAATACAGCTTTGATTGAGCTTGACTCACCCGGTTTGATTCCCACTCCAGTGGTTCCCTGCTGAACTGCCGTACAACCACATGTAGCCCGTACAAACCTTATCAGAAGGTCACCTTTACCAGCATTTGTGAACTTAAACTCAACTTCATTTTGCGTTGAACCTTTTATCTTGCCAAGATCAAATGTAGTTGTTGCAAGTTTAAATACAGGAGCATTCGCCAGTTGTTCTTTTGACAGGGAAGCGAAATCTTCCACGAGATTTGCTGATACATAATAATAGACATTCTCCTGGGGAGTTCCATTAAGTTTTATTTTAATCATATCGCTCACATTACCCCATCCAGGGTTTTTTGTTGCATCATATGTCCCTTCAATAAGTCCTTTTTGTCCGGGCTTAAGTGTTTCGGGATTTGCTTTTACCGACAAATGAACTGGCAAACCGTCAAATTCAACCTTCACCGGAGCAGCAGAAGTGTTAATAATCTGCATAACTCTTATTTTCTTCTCAGTCTTTAAAACATTCGTAAAGGCAAGATGATTGCTTTCGAACCGAACTGATCCAACAGGGAAGGTAAATAGTTCTTCAACTGTTTTCTCATGTTGAACAACCTCGCCTTTAATTACGAGTACAACAACTTCGGGTTTTGTATTTGAGTATACAGAAAGTGTCTTACTGAATGGCCCGGGACGATCTTTTGGATCATAAATAGCTGTAACCTTGCCTTTAGCTCCGGCGGGTATTGGTTGTTTTGTCCACTCGGGAGTAGTACAACCACATGATGCAACCACATTTTGAATAACCAGTGGCTGAGTGCCCGTATTGGTAACCACGAAATCAAAGGTCTGTCGTCCTGCTTCTTCTTTAAAGGTTCCAAAATCATGCTGCGTATCAGTCAATTGCATTGTTGTTACCGCTACCTGTGATTTTACAGTGAGACCAATAATTACAAGAGAAGCAAATAAAAATAGTCTTTTCATCATAATAAATTTTTTATGTTTAAAGAATGATCCTTTCCGGTGGCACATTTTTATAACCGGTTCAAATCAACGCGTTATCTTTTTTAAATTATCTATAAATTTCTACAAATATATGTCAATGTAAGTCCAAATACCTCATAATAACAAAAACTAACTTGGTTTGGTTGCATGCCCTACTTCAAATCCCGGGCCGAAAGATGCACATTAATAATCAACTGTAAAAATAATAAAGTTTAAGATTTTTAGATTGTTTAAAACAGATTATCATTAGTTTTGTTGTCATATATAGAATCTTTGGAATACAAGTTGTTACTTCAAAATCCGGTTTATCTCTTGATCATATTGAAATGGGTAGTGTCAAAAAACTGATTATCACTATAATAGTCTGTGTGTTTTCCTTAAACGCAGGTGCACAGTTTTATAATGGTCACCAGATGTCATTCGGCAAGAACAAGGTTCAGTATTACGACTATTATTGGCAGTATTACCGGTTTGACGATTTTGATTGCTATTTTAATGAATATGGGCGTGATCTTGCTCAGTTCACAGCTAATTATGCTACAAAAAAGCTTGCGCAAATTGAAAATTATTTCGATTACACACTTGAGAAAAGGATTATTTTCATCATTTTCAATAAAAATTCGGAATTCAAAGAATCGAATATCGGACTGGTAACATTTGATGAGGATACCTATAACACCGGTGGTTTCAGCAGGATAATCAAAAACAAAGTAATGCTCTATTACGAGGGCGACCATGTGGCATATGAAAGGCAAATAGCTGCTGCAATTACTGAAGTGATTATCAATGAAATGCTTTACAATGCCGACATGAAAGACAGGATAGCAAGCTCTTCTGTCGTAAACATGCCGGACTGGTTTATTAAAGGACTTATCCGGTATGTTGCCTATGGCTGGGACCTTGAGGCTGAAAACAGGGTTAAGGATGGATTAAAATCAGGAAAATTCAAAAAGATCAGCCATCTTGAATATGACGATGCCATAGACGCCGGCCAGTCATTCTGGCGGTTCATAGGGAAAAAATATGGCGATGCACTTATACCAAACATTATCTATCTGACAAAAATCTACAAAAATGCAGATGATGGTTTCCTTTATGTAATAGGGCAGAATCTTAAGGATGTTCTTAAAGATTGGAAGAATTTCTATAAGGAAGAGTATTCGGGCGACAAAGGACTCCCACCCGATGATGGTAATACTATCAGAAAATCAAGAAAAGAACAGATATTTCAACAGGTGCGTGTAAGCCCGGGTGGGGATTATATAGCTTATGTAACGAATGACTGGGGACGAAAACGAATATGGCTTTACAATCAGGCAACAGGCAAGAGGAAGATCATTTTCAGAAAAGAGCCAAAGTTCGAACAGGTGACCGACAATACCTATCCGGTTTTAGCATGGCACCCAAGCGGTAAGATACTGACCTATATTAATGATGAAAAATCAGCGCTGGTTATGTATTTCTACCGCGTAAATGAAAAAACCACAGAGAAACGGAACCTGCTCTATTTTGACAAAGTGCTGGATTTCTCATATGCACCCGAAGGATCCAGGCTGGTATTTTCAGCTGTAAAAGATGGTATCACTGATATTTATGTTCACACTATAGCATCCGGAACCAATGAGCAGATAACCCACGATGTTCAGGATGATCTCAATCCCACATTCCTTAAGGATTCTCCGGATGAAATTATTTTCTCCTCGAACAGGCTTTCTGATACTCTGACTAATACAGCAGATCCTTTTGAAAAGTTATCTCCGACATTTGACCTCTTCACCTACAACATTGCAAAAAAGAATAATATACTGGTCAGGCTTACAGAAGGTAAATATACTGACAGGTTTGAACCAACAGGAATTGCTAAAAATAAATTTGCTTATACCGGAGATCAGAATGGAATAATGAACAGATATATAGCAAAATTCGATAGTTCCATTAGCTATATTGATACAACTACTCACTTCAGATATTTCATTAACTCCCTGCCAGTTACTAACTATGACAGAAATATAATCAATCAATCGGTTGTAAACGGATCAGATACCTATGGAGAACTTATTTTCAGTAGAAGGAAATATGTTTTAAGAAAGGGCCTGCAAAGTGAGTCAGCACCGATACCTGCAGGGGAAATAAAGAATACTACCTTCAGGAGCGAAAAAACCCGGCTCCTCCATAGAGCAGACAGCATAGAGCAGTTAAGACAATGGCTTGTTGCAGAAGATAAAAGAAGAAGCGATACTCTTACCAAACCATTATATGAATATTATATTAAAAATGAACCTATTGATATAAATCACTACATTTTTGAGAAGGAAAAACAGAATTACTATAACCAGTTGTGGCGAAAAAAATACATGGATATCGACCTTGACACCGGGAAACTTGCGCTGCCACTTATAAGAATTTATGAAACTTCTTTTTACAATAACTATACAGCCACCCAGATTGACTTTAGTTTCTTAAATAATTCGTACCAGGTTTACAGCGGGGGTGCGCCATATTTTAATCCTGGAATTAATCTTCTGACAAAATTCGGAACTGTTGATATGTTCGAAAATTACAGGATTACCGGGGGGTTCAGGTTCTCAGGTAATTTCGACAGTAACGAATATCTCCTGAGTGTTGAGGACCTCAAGGGTTCATTCGATAAACAGGTAATTTTCCACAGAATGGTCTACTATCTGAATTCCGGGGATACACTTCTGAAGGCATTCACTCACAACATCTATCTCTCATATTCAAAGCCAGTTAACCCTGTACTTGCTCTTAAAGGAACTATCTCTTACAGAAACGACAGGTATGTTTATGTGGCTACTGATGCATTATCGCTCAACCATAAAAATTTTACAAATCACTGGGCAAGCCTTAAAGGAGAAGTGATTTATGACAATACCCGCAAGAGAACCGTCAATATCTATTACGGTACCAGGTTTAAGATATTCGGTGAATACTATAAACAGCTTACACGTGCAAAATCTGACATGGTTGTATTGGGTATTGATTTCAGAAAATATATCCGGATACACCGGGAACTTATCTGGGCTAACAGGTTTGCTGCAAGTACCTCATTCGGACCAACCAAACTGATATATTATCTGGGCGGTGTAGATAACTGGATGGGTTATTTGTTCAATAAATATCCAATGTTTAATACTTCAGTTCCTGTTACTCAGAATGTTAACTACGGATTTCAGGCTCTTGCCACTAATATGAGAGGGTTCACACAGAATATAAGGAACGGAAACAATTTTGCCCTGATAAACAGCGAAATCAGATGGCCTTTTATCAGGTATATTGCCGGACATCCACTGAGGTCAAATTTTCTGAATAGTTTGCAGGTTGTCGGATTCGCCGATATAGGCACAGCATGGTCAGGAAAATCTCCCTGGGAACGCAATAATGGTTATGATACTCAGAAAATTGTAAATGGACCGATATCGGTTACCCTCGATTCCAACAGGGAACCAATAGTAGCAGGGTATGGCGCGGGGGCGAGAGCTCAGATATTTGGATATTTTATCAGAGCTGACTGGGCCTGGGGCATAGAAAATCATTACATTTTGCCAAGAATTTTCTACCTTTCATTCAGTCTTGACTTTTGATGGATCCCGGTAATAAATATTAGAGCAAGGAAATACTTAAGCTTCATACTGCTGATGTTAATATTGGGAACCTTTCTTTCATATATTTATCATGTTTCTTTTTCAAATTAAAAAAATAAGGTAATTTTGTGCACTTATTGTAATTAATAAATCAAAAAATAATCGAAATGGCTTACAAAATTAGTGACGATTGTACTGCTTGCGGAACTTGCATTGATGAATGTCCTGTTGAAGCAATATCAGAAGGCGATATCTACAAAATTAATCCGGATATTTGCACTGACTGTGGTGCCTGTGCTGATGTTTGCCCGGTTGAGGCGATACATCCTGCATAGTATTACAATTAATAAACTGAAGGCTGTACCGAAAGATGCAGCCTTTTTTATTAAAGAAGTTTTACATTTCTCAACCGCAGGGAATTAGAAATAACCGAAACTGAGCTGAAACTCATGGCTAATGCAGCAATCATCGGCGAAAGTAAAATTCCGAAAAATGGATATAATAGTCCGGCTGCCAGCGGGATCCCCAGTGTATTATAAGCCAGTGCGAAAAAAAGGTTTTCTTTAATATTCCGCATAACCTTCTGGCTCAATAGCCTGGCTTTTGCAATTCCCTTAAGATCGCCTTTCACCAGCGTAATACCAGCGCTTTCAATAGCCACATCGGTTCCTGTTCCCATAGCAATACCAATGTCAGCCTGAGCCAGAGCGGGTGCATCATTTATGCCATCACCTGCCATAGCTACTTTCTTCCCATCATTCTGGAGCCGCTTTATTTCGTTCAGTTTATCTTCCGGAAGCATTTGCGCTTTATATCCATCGAGCTTCAGTGTTTCACTAACAGCTCTGGCTGTTTCTTCATTATCACCTGTAAACATTATTACCTTAATCCCTTCTTTTTGCAACGCATGAATTGCGTCTTTGCTTGAATCCTTAATTTTATCAGAGATCACTACAAACCCAATGGCTTCATTACCTTCAGAAAGGTACGAGACAGTTTTCCCTGATTTCTGCTCAGATTCAACCATCTTTTGCATTTCAACTGAAATATCAGCACTGACTTGTTTCATAAGCTTTTCATTCCCCAGGGCCAGCATCTTGTTCCCCATGGTTCCAGTAACACCTTTCCCGGTAAGAGATTCAAACAATGATACCGTAAGAATTTTAACCTTTCTTTCTTCACCAAAACGTATTGTTGCCTGTGCCAATGGATGTTCACTGTTGATGTTCAGGGAAATAATTCTCTGGATGATATCTTCTTCTGAAAAGTCAGGTCTGGTACTGATAACTTTTTCGACCGAGGGTTTCCCTTCAGTAACAGTACCAGTTTTATCTATAATAACCACATCAACAGAATTCATCTTCTGTAATGATTCTGCATTTTTGATGAGCACACCCGACTGGGCTCCTTTTCCTACACCCACCATCACGGCCATAGGTGTAGCCAGCCCCAGAGCGCACGGACAAGCGATAATAAGAACTGCAATGGCATTTACAAGTGCGTATGCGTAGGCATGTTCTCCACCATAAATTGCCCAGACAATAAAAGTAAGGACTGATATACCCACAACTATTGGCACAAAATATCCTGAGATTTTATCGGCTAGTTTCTGAATAGGCGCCCTTGAACGGCTTGCAGTATTGACCATCTCAATAATGTGTGAAAGAAGGGTTTCTGAGCCCACTTTTTCAGCTAACATTGAAAATGTCTTATTTCCGTTTATTGTTCCCGAGCTGACTTTATCTCCTTTTTTCTTATCGACAGGAATGGGTTCACCTGAAATCATAGATTCATCAACTGTCGATTCTCCTTCCTGAATGCTTCCGTCAACCGGTATTTTTTCACCCGGCTTTACACGTAATATATCGCCTCTCATTATATCATCGATAGCCACAACCTGTTCCTTACCGTCAATAATTTTAGTAGCTCTGTTAGGGGCCAGTTTTAGCAAGGCTTTAATAGCGCTGTTAGTTCTCCCGTGTGCCCTGGCTTCTAACACCTGCCCTAACAATACAAGGGTTAAAATGACAGTAGTAGCTTCAAAATAAACAAAAACAGTGCCTGCATGTGATTTGAACTGCTCAGGGAACACGCCTGGGAACAGAAGTGCTGTGACGCTAAAAAGCCACGCTACCCCCGACCCAATACCAATTAATGTAAACATATTCAGATTCCAGCTGATCACAGAACGCCATGCCCGTTCAAAAAACATCCATGCAGCATAAAATACTACTGGAATTGAAAGTGCAAGTTGTACCCAGTTCCAATACTTCCAGGGCATAATATCCATTAAAGGATTATTATGAATCATTTCTGACATGGCAATCAAAAAGACCGGTACTGTGAAAAAAGTTGCGATCTTAAATTTATTCAGCAGATTTTTATAGGTTTTGTCTTCTTCTTCCACAGTTGCCTCAATGGGTACAAGATCCATTCCGCAGAGTGGACAGGAGCCGGGGTGATCCCGGATAATTTCAGGATGCATTGGACAGGTGTATTGTACGGATTTGTTAACCGAAGGTTGTTCCACCAGGTCCATTCCGCAAACCGGGCAATTGCCGGGCTTATCATATGTCTTGTCTCCTTCGCAGTGCATCGGACAGTAAAAGATACCTGAACCTTTCCCAACTGCAGTTTTTGCTTGCATTTTATGTTCATTGTGCAACGGAGCCCCCTGTCCGGGTAATGAAATAGTATAATTTCCCCCCTCCCGTTTCAAAGCTTCCTGAAACTGTTCCAGACGAATATGTGATTCCATTTCTATAATAGCTTCTGCCTTCTGAAGATCTACTGTAACGCTTTTTACACCTTCTGTTTTCTTAAGCGCCTCCTCAACGTGTGATCTGCAATTATTACAGCTCATCCCATATATTGAATAAGTATGTTTCATTAATGTTGATTTATAAAGTACGGATATAATACAAAACTTTTTTTGTGACGAACAAAAGTATACATAATCTCAGATTTACTAAATATGATATATATGCTGTTGGCTTGTTATAACATTACTACACTTTCTTAAACAATATGACTATATGAATGTTCAAAACTTTTTATAGACATAACCGTGTATCCTGATGGTAATCTGACTTCTAAGCTTCAATATTAAAAAAACTGGAATCTGATTTATGATCTCTTTTTTATTATCATAAATAATTGATATACTATTGTTTATGTCAGAATAAGTATGAATAATACAAATAATTCAAGAAATTGTGTAATACATTTAAGAACTATGGTTCCGACCTTTGACCTTTAAGATTGGGAAAAATTAAAAACTAAATTAAAAAGGATTCATCATGAAAACAAAATTTGCATTTTTAGTATCATTCCTGGCCATAGTGATGGTTATGCCCATGTCGGGCCAGGACATGAGTAAAAAGTCCAATATGAAGGACATGAAAATGAATGCCTCATCAGATATGACAGCTAAGCCGACATTCGAAGCTACAACAGCTGGTCTCCATCTTAAAGTATGGATTATGGCTAAGGGCGAAGGTATGAAAGACAATGACATGAGTGCTGACAAAGCTTCCTCCGAAGGGATGATGGCAGGTAGTCATCACATTATGGTTGCTGTAACAGATGTGGCTTCCGGGAAAGAAGTTACTGATGCCACAGCTAAAGTATTGGTTGCGTCACCAACAGGTAAGAGTTCATCAGTCGATCTGAAAACAATGATGAATCAGTTTGGTGGCAATCTTACACTCGATGAGAAAGGAGAATATGAACTAACAGTCAGTCTGGAGGTTAATGGTGTATCAAACACTACTCCATTCAAATACACAGTTCAATAACAGCCATAAGATCTTCTAAATGTATTAAGGGTCTGAACAGTATTTCAGACCCTTAATTATTATCTTTCATAGAGTCAATACTTTATTTTGGGTTTTTGTTTTGATTAACGAGTTTAACTACTACCCAAATCAGAACAACAAGAACTATTAGGCCGATAATCCAGCCAAATCCTCCCATTCCCCATCCATTATGTAATCCGTTCATCATAATACATTTTTTAAAATTTAATAATAACTTTATCA
>JANYJP010000073.1 GCA_025358455.1 Bacteroidales bacterium | reverse complement strand
TAACAAAAACAGGGATGGATGGGTGAAGGTTTTACATGATATTGGTGTTGGATTTAATTTCATCTCTTATAGTAATATTGAAAAGGGCGGACTAATATCCAATGGTTATAAAATCCTGATTTTGCCTATGAGTATGGCATTGAGTGATCTGGAAGTCAAAAATATTAAGAACTTTGTTAAACAGGGAGGAATTGTAATCGCCGATGCTCTGCCCGGTGTTATGGACAATCATACAAAATTCCGTGAAAAAAGAGCATTAGCAGACGTATTTGGAATTAAAGAAAGACTGTATAGCAGAGAAGAGCTGGTTACTCCTGTAAGCGAATCGGATTTGAAGATTACTACAGCTGAGGCGCTGGTAAAGGAAAATAATAAACTTCTACTTCTGCATAATAAATATGGTGAGGGAACGGCGTATCTCCTTAACTATTTTATGAAGAACTATCCTGAGGAGAAATTAAGCCAAAGTAATGCAGCCTCGCTTTCCAAAATCAGAAATATTTTTGAAAGAGAGCGACTTACTTCCGGAATTAAAATAACAACTCTTGCAGGTGATTCTGAAAACGGGATAGAGAAATATGCCTTCTCAGATGTAGGCGGGACCACCCGATTATTAGGGTTGCTTCCGGGTAAAGAAGGCAAGGATAAAGAAATAGTTCTTCATTTTGACTCGCCGGTGAATTTTTATGATATTCGTAATAAAAAATATCTTGGATCAGAAAAAGAATTCAAAATCAGCATTCAAAACTCAGTGCCTGAATTGTTTGGATTATTGCATGGGAAAATTGAAGACATTAAAATAATCACTTCACCCCAGGTTAAATCCGGAGAAACCATTTCTCTCGATTTTAGTATAACCGGAATTAGTAATCTCAATTCAGTTGCACAAATAGAAGTGTTTAATCCAAATGGAGAGAAGGTGAATTATTATAGTAAAAATTGTGAAATAATCAAGGGTTCAGGAAAATATAGCTTCAATATTGCACTTAACGATCTAAAGGGAAATTGGAAAGTTCGGGTAACAGAGGTGATAAGCAGCATTCAAAAGGAGATTTCCATTAAAGTAAACTAATAGCTTAGAACTAATAATACCATACTAACAATGCTATCAAAATTTAAATTTGTCATAACTGCTTTATTTCTTGTTACACTAGCGCTTTCAGGCTACTCATTTACAGATGAAAGTCACTATAGTACAACTTTCGGTTCAACCCGTTATTTCAGAGTATTTACCCCTCCTGGTTATGATGCCGGGAATTGTACAAAGAGATACCCTGTGATCTATTACTTCCATGGTTGTGGAGGTAGTTATCGAAGCAGCGGCACTTATAGTTACGCAGATTATGGTTTGACAATTCCTGTAGCTGAAGGGAGAAAATCTGATCCCGATTATGAATATCCAAATAATGCAGATTTTGAAAATTACACATTACATAATGATGTTATAATTGTTTGTGTAGATGGGAAAATTAAAGATCTTCCCGTTGGGTGCGGTGTCTACTTCCCCTCGCAGGCTGAAAAATGGAGCGGGAACTATTATAACTTTTCATTATATATACGTGAACTCTTTGATGTTGTTGATTCCCGTTATAATACCAGGCGAGGTCCGGAATACAGGGCAGTCTCCGGCCTTTCAATGGGAGGCCAAATGTCGATATGGGTGGCTGCAACAAATCCCCATCTTTTTAGCAGCGCTTCGGAGTTTTGTCATTCCCCTGGCTTATATGATGTTGGGGAACCTGCGTATTTGACTACGATAGATGTTCAACAGCTGTGGAGGAACCTGAAAGGACTTCCATTCCGACATTCAACAAATGACAGAGACTATCTCAGGTACTATACAAGTGAGTTGTATGCAGCTTTTTCAGGTGCAGGTTTTGAGAATGAATTTTATCTGGCTGATTTCTGCAAACACCATGCAGCAAGAATTGATCTGCAGTTTGACTTTCACATGAATCATTTTTCTTCACCCAAAAAAACATTACCCTGCTTTTCTTTCATAAATCTGTATCCCCGGTTTGAAGTCTGGGGTTATGAAGTAAACAGCGATAAAACCGGAAACGGTTGGATCTATCTTCATTCCGTTACAAAGAATGGACTTGGGTTGTACACAAGAAAACGTCTTCCCTGGGGAAAAGGGCTACCTGAATTTAATATTTCTTTAACCACACCTCCAATTTATAACCCCGATAGCGTATATACAGTATCACGCTACTCTTACCGTAAATCATTCTTCACAAAACAAGATCTTAAAGCCGATTCAAAGGGAAGGTTATCATTTTCGTCATCAGGGGGAATTGGTGAGGAGATTGGGATTGTTAGCAAGGAACTTCAACCTCCGGTTTTTGTTTTGACCGATACTATTAACGAGAATATTTATCTTGAAAATAATGTTAAAACAGCTCTTTCATTTGACGTTGTTAACCTGTCTCAATCTGTTCAGAAAATTAATTTTATTGTTTCAACAGAAAATAGTGAATTGGTAACAATATTGAAAAATGCAAAACAGGTTACGGTCCCGGCGAACAGCAAAATCAGAGTCGATTCACTTTTCGTTTGTAAGGGTGTTTACCTTTCATCATATAAAAACAAAGGATATATTAAAATATCATCATCAATAAATGGGGTTATCCAGGAGAGAGAATGTCTTATTCAGGTAAATGTTAAGCGCCAAACGAAGCAATTGGAACCAGTTGGAATTAAAATTTTTGACGGTAGATCAGAAACCATTTCTTTGTTCAAATATTACTGGGGAGACTGGAAAAATCCTATGTCGTCAGGATTAATTTCTGAAGGTTCCGGAAACGGAAATGGGAAGATTGAAAAGGGAGAGACTTTTTCATTATGGATACAGCCCTCATTATCATTTGATTCCACCGATCTTAAAACATGGCATCCTGTTGTTCCGATCAATTGGGGAGATAATAAAGATATTACAGTTGAAGAGATAAAACAGCATACTTTTAGTACGGGAAGAACGGTACTTTCAGCAGTGATCAGGCTCAACAGAGAACCAGCAAAAGGAAACCCGGTGAGAATTCCGGTTCAGTCGGAGTTTATAAAGATGGAGCCCCTGAAGAATGATTGTCATAGAAACTCTGCTGATAATTATGAATTTTGCTATTTCGAAATTCTTGTATATGAAGACGGTACAGCAGGTATCGAAAAAAAAGTAAAATCGAATTTTAAGAATAAAAATTAACATTGGAATTTTTCAAAATTGGAGACAAATTCATTATCAACATGAAAAAGATCTTGTCATATTTTTTCGTTCCTGGTAAATCACCCGGGAAAAGTATTGTTGTGCTCCTTCTGCTTATTAGTATTATCGCACATATTGAACTAAAAGGGCAGGGGAAGGCTATAACAAAAAAGAATATTACATTTATCGATTATCCCGATTTTCCTGAGGCACACTCCACATGGGGAAGCATAGGTTATAACGCTAAGTATAATTCGGTTTTTATTGGTGTGACAAACCATCACGACAAGGTGGGTTTCTATGAATATAATGCATCGCTCCAGGAGATGAAATTAAAAGGTTTTATTAATGACCTGGGGTACCTGCGGCCTTATCAATGGCAGGCAAAAATTCACTCCAAGATAATTTTTGGAGCAGATGGAACTGCATATTTCACCACAGATGGGGGTGAATCACGCGAAGAGTATTTAATGGATCATCCGCAGGGATACGTTGGCGGATTTTTCATGAAATGGAATCCGGCCACCAGTATGATGACTAACCTGGGTATGGCAATGCCTTATGAAAGTTTAAAAGACATAGAGATCGATCCAGCTACTAATACTCTTTATGCAATAACCTACCCACAGGCTCATTTTATTGTTTATAACCCTGCAAAAAACGATCTTCTGGATCTTGGCCGGCTTTCCAGTTCACACGTACCCCGGGTGCTTTTCACCGACTGGTGGGGGAACTGTTATTATGTCGATTGGCGTCAGCGTTTAGTAAAGTATGAAAAAGAAAAAGGGTGCCTGGTGTTTGATAAAAACAGTCTCCCGGCTTTTGAAGGTACTCCGGGTGCAAAAATAATTACAGGTATCACCGCCTTTGCCAAAGATGAAAAAAATAAAATTATATATATTCTTACTTACGGAGCTAAGATATTAGCTTTTCATCCTCAGAAGGAAGGAATTGGTTCAGTTGAAGACCTGGGTGGAGTGGCTGATACCGGAAACCAGCCTGAATGGGGGCCGTACGTTCCAAATTTAAACTTCGGGAACAATGGGAATCTCTACTATTTTGTGGGGGGACATGGGAATTATATAAAGAAAGATACCGGAGTTCTGATGGAATTCAATCCAAATACAAAGATTCGTAAAATAATTTATGAATTCTCGTCAGAGGAATTGGCAGAAGCAACAGGATCTGACATAAAAGATAAGGACGGGAACCTTTATTTTGCAGGCAGATGTGCCGGGAATGAAGAGGGTAACAGCACTGTTCAGCCAAAAGCATTTATGATCAAATTTAATCCGGAAAAGGAGGTTCAGAAATGAAAATTTTTATAAAAATATTACTTGTCTTGTTCCTGTTGATTCAGCGCCAGGATTCACTATTCGCTCAATTTACCTTTTTTAACCCAAAAGAGAGTTTTGCTATTGAGGTTTCATTGCCAAATTCTGATCTGAAAAGATTACCAATCTACAGGAATTCGATATCTTCAATGATTGTAACCGGAGATTATATTATAGGTGGTACTTCGGCAAATGAAGGGCTGACACCTTTTGTTTTTACAGCATCCCTTAAACAGCAGCAGGTAGTTGAGGTAATTGATTTTAATTTGGTCATTCCAGGGCAGCAGGCCATTCCAACCGGATTTTGCAGGGGAAATAACAGTACTTTTTATGCAGGTACTCTGGCAAACAAAAAAGCCGGTGGAGCGGAGGGTGACGGACATCTTTTTAATGCTGAAATAGGACAGGAGGGGACAATCTCTATAAAAGATTTGGGAATTCCGATTCCCGGAGAAGGGATAATTTCCCTGACATTGGATAGTGAAAAAAAGATACTCTATGGTGTAAGTTATCCATCGGGTCTGTTTTTTAAATTCGTGATTGATACGAGAGAGATAAAAACCTATAAAAATATTGCAGTTACGGATAAGCAAAAGGAACTTTATAAGGAATATGAACAAGGTCCTCAGAATTATTTGTGTAAAAGTCTGATTCAGGCTGATGGTCTTATATTTGGCAGTATGCCGGTAAACACTATTTTCTATTTTGATACAAAGACGGAAAGTTTTAATATTATGAAGGATATCCCTGAGGTATGGGGAAGGCGTACAATGGGCCAGATAGAATCATGGGCCAGATCGGCTAACGGGGAAATTTATGGAGGTAATGCAGGCGATGGTCAGCTTTTTGAGATAGATCCTGTTACAAAAAACCTGAGGAATCTGGGAAAACCAATAGGGATGAACCGGCTGAGGGGATTAGCCTTCGGGGATGATGGCAAACTTTATGGTATTGCAGGAAGCAAACCGGGTTATTCACATCTCTTTAGTTATGATGAGAAGGAAGGATTTGTAGATTTTGGAAATCCTGAATTTAAAATGACAGCTCACGGAATCGAACAGGGCATTTTATGGAGGGGCTTCCAGTTTGGAACTCTCGCGTCATCTGAAGATGGCAAATATATAGTAATGGGAGAGGATGAATCGCTTAGCCAGTTATTAATATTTGCTGTTGGAAGTAAAAATGAACCCAGAGTAGGGGAGTAGATCAGTAGCTATAATTTACCTGAAGGCATCATTACCGACTGGCCCGATTTAAAACTCAGGTTCATCCACTGGGACACGAAGCATCACCAGTACCGTTTGGAGACGCTGAAACGTTATTTAGACTGGGCTGCATTTTTCAAGGTTAATACTGTTGCTTTTGAGATATATGACAAATACGAGTTTCCCAGACACCCAATTATCGGTGCTCCCGGCGCATTTACGAAAGCGGAAATGCAGGAATTTACCTCTTACGCGCTTGATCGCTTTATTCAATTGGTAAACCTTCTATAGAACAATCTGTTGCAGACTTTAATAAATAATTTTGCAAAAGCCTCTGATATCGATGTCAGAGGCTTATAATTATTTATCCTTTAATTAATATACTTTTATGATATTCTTTAGTACCAATTTTGCTTTAACTCATCAATTATGAAAAAACCAGATCATTCCAAAGTTAAAAAAGCTGTACAACCTTTTTTTCAAATGAAATTCAGAATAACCTTCTTATCCATCATTATTACTATGCTTTTTAGAGGTATAGTCTTTGGTGCCGAAGATCCTGATGCCCTTCTTCGCAGCCGGGGGTTCACTATAATCCCGTCCCCACAGTGGGTTAAGCTTGGGGAGAGAGATATTGTGGTTGACGGTTCCTGGCAGGTATTGTCACAAGTGGGGAATGACATAGCTGTAACAGAGCTCATTAGGTCTGTGGGGCAGATTCATCAGTTACAGTTCAACCCAAATGGAGCGAAGAAAATAATTCTGTCGGTAAAGGAAGGTACGGTAAAAGGTACAGATGACTCAGAACTTATTAAGCAGGGTTATTTGTTAAATATTACGCAGGATGTAATTAATATAACAGGGAACAGTAAGGTTGGACTTTTCTATGGGGTTCAGAGTTTACTTCAATTGCTGCATCCTGATCAAAAGGGAACTCTGGTACTCCCTGAGGGTGAGATTCGTGACTGGCCCGATCTTCAGCTTCGGTTTGTGCATTGGGATACAAAGAATCATCTTGATCGTATGTCGGCACTGAAAGAATACCTTGACAGGTTGGCACGGTTGAAGATAAATATGATATCTTTTGAAATCTGGGATAAGTTCAGGTTTCCCACTGACCCGGAAATTGGAGTTAAGGACGGGTTTACTCCTGCTCAACTGCAGGAGCTTGTAAATTATGGACTGGAAAGACACATTCAGATTGTACCCAATATCCAGGCCCCTGCACATGTGCAATGGGTATTAAAGCTTGAAAAATATGCACATCTCAGAGCTGATGGCAGCGATTATCAGGCATGCATGTGTGATCCTGAGACTTACAAACTATTTTTTTCACTCTATCAGGATATCATCGATGCTACAAAGGGTGTGGATTATTTTCATGCCTCTACCGATGAGGTCTATTACGCAGGCATTTGTAAAAAGTGCCCGCCCTATAATCCGGAAAACAGAAGCCTTGCCTTTGTAGATTACGTCAATAAGGCTCACGACTATTTGGCGCCACGGGGCCGGCGAATGATTTATTGGGGAGAATGGCCATTGATGCCTGAGCATATTAAACTCTTGCCGCCAGATATCATTGAAGGAAATTTAGGAGCTTCCTTTTTCCTTGGCCGGATAGGGTTAGATGTTGAAGAAAACTATATAACTGAGGAAAATCGCCGGGGTATCCGCCAGTTAATTTATACTAGTCAAACGGCCAGTTTGGCCCCTGTTAATTTTGGTGGAGGTGAAGGAGATCAGAGTCTGAATAATTTGTACAAACAAATGACTGTGAAATCTAAAAGGGGTAATCTTATTGGTTCTTTTGCTGCCGGATGGGACGACTTAGGACCTCATAGCGAGCTTTATTGGCTTGGTTGGTCGGCCGTAGCTGCATTTAGCTGGAACATGGATGCCCCAAAAGATATTGAAAGTTTTGTAGCAGAATTTATGGTGGATTTTTATGGTCCTCAGGTACATGGAATGGTTGAAGTATATCGCGATATGGACAAGCTGTCAAATTTTTGGAACCGCTCCTGGGATGAAGTGGTTCCCATTGTTCCTGGCACAGGCGCTACACGCGCAAGTTATGGCAACTCTGATGGCAAGTATCCTTTTCCTCACCCACTTACAGCTGTTACACTACCCTCGCCTGCACTTCCTTTCACTGAGGGACTAAATGTAAGACCAATTTATGCTGGTGGCAAGTATAAAGACTTAGTGACAGGAGCAAAGGTTATGGAACAGTTAGCCACCTCTGTTATTTACAGGCTGGAGGAAAGCCGGATGAGGGCGGAACGCAACGACTATAACCTGAGGGTATTACTGACATTGACACGGTACATGCGTCATCATGCACGATTATTAATAAGCATGGATGATATGGAAAATAATTTACAAACAGCAGAAAAACTTGCCGCTACAGGAGACGCTTACGGAGCAGTGGAAGCTTTATTATCTGCATATGGGGTGGGTAAAAATAACATTAAAGAACGCGAAGAAACCTTTAATAATATGAAGGTGGTTTTTGCTGAGACGAGAGTGCCTGGCTACCTTACCAGTGAGAAAAGCTACTTTGGACAAGAGCAAACAATTGGAATAGATAAATGGTTAACCAGCCTTAGTGATATTATCCTCGAGTATGCCAGAAAAAATAAACTGGATATTAGTCAAATCCAGAACCTGTTAACTAAAAACATATATTGAGAATAGTGGAAGACAGAGGAGAATAATGACGGTAAATAAGTTGGGATGAAACAGAAAGGAAAACATATTCTGTCAGCAATTTGCCTTTGTACATTAATGCCCGTATCTGGTAATTTAATGTCTCAAAGCAATACTTCTGATCAGAGTATCCAAATTGGCGCCCAAAAATGGGCAACTACAAATTTAAATGTAATCAGCTCAGAAGGGGAAATTGATCCTTCAATGAGTAAAGTAAATAGAAAAGCAGAGAAATTTCACGATAAGCTCTTAGAGCGCCCTATGAAGTAAAGCCGAAAATTGATTTGAATTTTAAAAAAATGTAATATGACTTCTAAAACACTTATGAATTATTTCTATTCGTTTATAATACTACATATTATTGTATTATTACCTTCAGTCGGTTATTCACAGAAAAGCGTCGGTTCTTCTGATTCTGGCGCTCATTCAGGCTTTAATAACTTATTACCGGTACCTCAACAGGTTTCTTTTTCTGAACAGCTTTTTTTTTTAAATGATAGCTGGTTTATTGATTTCACAACCAATATTCAGGAAGACGATCCTGCTCTCCGCAGCTTGATAAGTGAATTAAACGATCGCTTTAATATTAAGATCAGGTTGCAGGAAACTGCAAAAAAAAATAATAGTCGGCAGATAATCCGGATGACTGTTAAAGAAGGATCGGTACTAATTGGAAAGGCTACGGACAAAAATAGGGCCGCACTACAGAAACAGGCGTACCGGCTGAAACTAAATTCTGCTGAAATTGCAATTACTGCCAATGCTCCTAATGGTTTATTTTATGGAGTACAAACGCTTTTGCAATTAGTAAAATCAGAAAAAGGGCAAGCGTTTTTACCGGAAGGAGAGATCGTAGACTGGCCTGATATAGATCTGAGAATGATCTATTGGGACGATGCCCATCACCTGGAGCGTTTTGATGCAATGAAGCGAGCCATCCGGCAAGCCAGCTATTACAAAATAAATGCCTTTGCATTGAAGTTAGAAGGACATTTTCAATTTGAAAACGCAAAACCCATAGTTGAGCCATATGCCTATACCCCGGCAGAATACCAGGAGCTGACAGATTATGCCAAAGCACATTATGTTGAGCTGGTTCCATACTTAGATGCACCGGCGCATATATCATTTATTTTGAAACATCCGGAGTATGCAGACTTGAGGACTTTCCCTAATTCAAATTATGAATTCAGTGTTACTAATCCCAAATCGGATGAACTTTTGCTTGGTATGTTTGATAACCTTATGGAGGCAAATAAGGGAGGAAAATATATTCTGTTTTCTACTGATGAGGCTTACTATGTCGGAAAGTCAGAGAGTGAGAAAAAGCGTTCAGAAGAGTTGGGTGGTGATGGAATAATGTATGCTGAATACATCACAAGAATTGGAAATAAGCTGCACGAAAAAGGTCGGACTGTTATTATCTGGACCGAATATCCGCTGACTCCTTCGGATATCAGATTACTTCCATCACATTTAGTTAACGGTGTTTATGCTGCCAGGTTTTATGCAAGGAATAGTGATGATATATGGACTCCAAAATTCAAAGAACATGGAATGCGCCAACTTATATATAATGCTACTCAGGGAGTAGAACCACTCTTTCCAAATTATTATAAACTTCCAGAAAAAAATCCTTTGACAGGAAATACCTCGCTTAACCTTACCGATAACGAATTAAAGCAGAGTGATATATCCAAAGGAAATGTAGGAGATGTATTGGAGGGTATTAGTTCAAGTATTGCTGCAGGCAGATCTGATTTTATGGGAGTGGTTGTTGCTGCATGGGGTGATTCAGGATTAAACCCCGAAACTTTCTGGCTAGGATATGCTGCCTGTAGTGCCGCCGGATGGAACAGCAAATCCATGACTTCGAAGGACCTGACAAACCGGTTTTTTAATTCTTTTTATGGGAATAAAACCGTTAGTATGGAAAACGTGTATCGATTACTAAGCACACAGGCTGAATTTTATGATAAAAGCTGGGAATGGTCGTCCTCGCAAAATCGTACCCCAATTTTCGGAAGATCAATAAAAATATTCGGGAATGATAAAGGAGCATTTGAAGAGCCAATAACAGCACAAGATCAAACCTTACCTGCGTTACCGGTTCCTTCCGCTACCGATCTGTCTTTGAACACAGACTGGAACAGTAAAAACAAAGAACGCCTGCTGGCTGCTGAAGAATTCCTGATGGAGAATAATGAGCTAATGAACCTGTTACAGGAAAATCTGATACGGGTTGATTACCAGCATTACAATTTACAGGTGCTCCGTTCAGTGGCCCAGCTATGTCGTCAGAATTTAAATATGTTGCTTGACCTGCAAAGGGTCAATGATTTTCTGAACCTTTCTTACAGTATTGCATCCACTAATCCTGCCGTAGCAGTATCGCTTATTGATCAGGCTCTGGACCAGGTAAAGAAAATCCGTGACGAACGAAATGAGGTATTGCAGACAGTGACGACAGTGTGGTACCAGGATTGGTATCCACGGGTGGCTGAGGCAAATGGCCGCAAATATCTGGATCAGGTAGATGATGTGAAAGATCATCTACCGGTAAGAACAGTTGATATGAGTTATTTAATTTATCGCCAGTTGAAATATCCTTTAGGCAAATGGGCAGAAGAAGTGGCCGATGCCAGGAACCAATTTGCGAAAAGGAATAATTTACCCGCCTCGACAGAAACATTCAAGTGGGAAACAACCGAAAACTAATTACATGTTATCTCTAAGCTAAAATTCCGATCGTCTGGTTGCCCGTTCAACAGGGATCAATCCAACATGGGAACGTGAGGATATGATAGCATGGAGGCTTAAGTATCAGTCAGCCGTTAGTCTCAGAACTGTTTTTGTTACCCTCGCTGTAAATCCGTTAGGGGCCGTCAGCCTCTTTGCCGGTGACTCTCACTACTATGGAAGTATAGGTGATGATGTTATAAACTCCATAAAAAGGCATGTAGGAATTAACGGAGCAGTAATAGAGGGTACTGAATTTGAAAATTCTACCGGCACACCTCTCAAATGGGTGAACGACATCCTGTCTGCAGTAATAATCGGACAGAACGAGTGGACGGCAGATTTGTTTGACCTTCAAGACAGGATTATATTTTATGACCTTACCAACGCCTATTTCGAGGGCAGGAAGGGAGACAGCAAAACTCAAAAAATGGTAACATCAAGTATGAATACAAAGGACTGCAAGTTTATTAGCATAAAAAAAGCAGCAAACCCAATGTTCAAGTCCAAGAGATATATAAGACCTTAAACTATAAACAGCAACCATTTTTTATGAAAAAATCTGTTGTACCCGAAATATAATTAATAAATGACTATTTAAATGATACTGAGATATTTACAAATTAAGAAATGCAAGTTGGGTTAAAAGGATAAGCAACATTTACTTTAATCCTTCAACTACCAGGTTATGATTTTTAGAGAAATCAGTAATCACAACCTTTAGTTGTTTCTGCCATTTCTCAATTTCCATCCTTTCAAAAGGGGCAAGCATATAATTGAGGCCCAGTCTGCGATCAGCAAAATGGTCCTTTAAATCATCCAATACCCAAACAAAATCCCTTCCATTTACAGAACGGCATTTTTCAAACCGGCTTTTTTCCCATACGGTCGTGAGTTCTTTTCCTGCTTCTTCCTGTCCTTTAATAATTTCTCCTGACAGATTATAAGCTTTAACCATAAGTTCCATTGTAAGGGCGTTCTTATTCCCGGTTTTTGAGGCTTCCATAAGGTAATCTTCAATTGTACATAAATTTAATAATGTGTTAATTGTATATTTTTCAAGATATGCAATCGAGAGCATTACTTCAATATTATAACGGTTCCGGCTTATCTGTGACAAGTCGCGCATAAGGAGGTTTATGAGTCTTTCGTTATCCCGGGCCACTATTGAAGCTTTTTCAATTTTTGCAGCATATTTTTTTCTAAAAACAGGCTCCGATCCTATAGCTGGGGCAGGGAGGGTCTCCAGTGTCTGATCAAACCGTTCAGAATGAATTCCTTTTCCATCCCAATCACCATATCCAGGGGCTCTTTCTTTTGATATAACGTTATCCCATAAATCCTGGTAAAAGCGGGCGCCATCTTCGAGTAACCGGTATACCTCTATCATGTCTGGACTGTTATAGCCATAGAAGGCATCCATGAAATCTGCTGTGTTTTGTTCTAATGAAGGTTTGCCAACCGACCATGCATATTGAGTACCAGTAACCCAACCAAGCCAGAATAGTTCGTCGTGCAATCCTGAATCATCCCATGCTGCAGTAAAAGAGCCAATAAGATTAGCTCCTCTTTTCAGGGCGCTGGCACCTCGAACCGACGCACTGTAAAGATTTCCCTTACTTTCCGTATCCCGGTATCGGGTTGGAAAATAATTAGGAAAAAGGCGCTCCTCACCCTGAATAGAGTTATAAATTAGTTGTTGAATTCCTGCCTTATTCAGTTCATCTATCCAATCCTCATTCACAACCCCGTCAATCATTCCTGAAGGCAATTTGTGAATATCTTCGGATAACAACGGAAATTCTATCCATGAAATCATTCGCCTGCCCCGGTCTGACATCCATTTATTCATCCTGATAACATAATCTACCCATGCCTGTCTTCGGTTTACTTCGTTGTATTCTTTGTCACATTTGTCACATATTCCGGCAAAATAAACTTCATCGGTTGATGCTAGAAAATAATCTACGCCAGGAGTGGCATCTATCATGTCCTGGTACATATCCTGAATGAGCTTTAAGGCTTCTTCATTACACATGCAGATCTGATAATTCATCCCATCTGCTTTCAGGTGAGCAAATTCTTTATGTTTTAGCACATATGCCAGGTGTGCAGGTGCCTGAACATCAGGGACTAATTGAATAAAGCGTTCGCGGGCATATGCAGTTAGATCCTGCATTTCAGCTTTGGTGAAAGCTCCCGGGGCGCCAATAACCGGATGGCTGGGATATTCATATTTATCCTCAATTTCAAAAGCTACAGCATTAACTTTGAAATAGGCTGCCCAGTCGAGCTGGCGTTTAAGAGTTTCTATCCTGTTCTGGTGGTGTTTTGTATCCCAGTGTATGAAACGTAATTGCAAATCTGGCCAGTCTGTTATTGTCCCTTCAGGTAATGAAAAGCTGCCGTTACTCTCAGGATGTAAAAGTTGTAAGAAGCTTTGTACACCATAAAACAGACCTGAAGCGGCATTACCGGTAATTTTAATCTGGCCAGAAGTGATTACCAGACGATAAGCCTGTGCGGCAGTTTCAGGAGACATATCCTTTTTGCTACAAATGACAGGCGCTATCTCCAAAATAATTTTACTTTTCCCGTTCCCGGTAAACTTAATACCATAAAACTCCGTAGCTCCTGATTGAAGCCTCTTCAGAGCCATACAGTTTGCATTAAGCTTAGTATCGATTTTCCAGTTGCTGTCTAACAGTACTTTCTTCCCGGTTATATCAATTTCCTGAGGAGCAGGTATCAGACTATATCCAATTCTCCTTAGATCATTCACATTGCCAGTACATATTAAAGGGATAAATATTATTATAAGGAATCCCAGAATCCTGATTTGTTGAAAAAAGGATATCTTACTCAGAGCCAATTTCTTATTCATAATAATTATTTGTTTCGTAAATAGATTCTTCTGGCATTTTTTGAAAAACGTGTGCATGTTGATTCTCCTCCTGAGTATCCATGGTCCCGTCACTGAAGATATCTATTTCATCTCCCATCCGTTTTCATAGGTTCGTGACCAATATTTCAAAGCTTCTTTATCATTGAGTATATGTCCGGTTTGTGGATCTATCTCAAGAGAATGGCCGACTCGCTGGGCGATATTTCCAAGTTGGACAAGCAGTGTGCTTTTATTTCCGGAATTAATATCTGCATTTAGTTTGCTGCTTCCATCACGAATTCCATCGAAGAAATTGCGTATATGAATGAAATCAAGATTTTCAGATGGATTAACCAGATTCGTACTGTTAATAACCTGATCTGCTTTTACTTCTTTTACAATAGCCCCGTCAAGATCGAAAATAGTGTAGGTGTTTCCTCCAGGAAATAGCATACTTCCTTTTTCTCCATAAAACAATACTCCGGCAGCGCTGCCTTCAATGGCTTTTCCGTTACAACTTCTTCCTTCCCAGTTTATGGTAATACCTTCTTTAAAGTCGAGATTTATCACCTGGGTATCAGGAGTCTCCCAGTCATCATTGTATCTGAATCTGCCACCATTGGAACTGACTTTAACCGGGTACTCTACTCCAAATCCCCACCTTAACATATCGATCATATGTGTCCCGTTATTCAAAGCTTCACCAGTTCCCCAATGCCAATGCCAGTGCCAGTTATAATGAACCAGATTGTCCTTGAATTCTTTTCTGGGAGCTGGTCCCTGCCAAAGATCCCAATTGAGCCATTCAGGTACTGAAATCACTTTACCGGTTCCAATTGGTCCACGGTTGTTAGCATACCAGCCTTTACCAAAATAAGCACGACCAATTATTCCATCTTTTAACTCCTGCATCCCCAGTATTATATTGGGGAAAGAGCGTCTCTGATTACCTTGCTGAACAGCTTTATTATATTTTATAGCAGCTTTTACAAGAATTTCACCTTCGTTAGGATTATGACAACTTGGTTTCTCCAGATAGACATGTTTTCCTGCTTTTAAGGCCAGAAGGGCTGCCGGGGCATGCCAGTGATCAGGAGCTGCAATAACCATTGCATCAAT
The DNA here is from genome assembly GCA_025358455.1 of Bacteroidales bacterium. GTDB lineage: Bacteria > Bacteroidota > Bacteroidia > Bacteroidales > VadinHA17 > LD21. Next base: position 15,618 of record JANYJP010000073.1, on the reverse strand, counting down.
ATCTTTATCCTCAAGAGATTTCCGGAAATCACCAAAACCTTTCGTTTTGAGATCCTGAAATTTTTCCACCTCACTTGAGCATTTCTCAATTGCTCTGCTGTCAACATCACAGATGTGAACTACTTCACAATCTTTCTGCTGAGCAAAGCTTGTGGCTAATGCTTTCCCCCTCGAGTTTACGCCCATCATTGAGACCCTTATTTTACCATTCGAGCCAATTATACGGTTATAACTTTTTGCACTGAATGAGGGAAGAATACCCCCAAGGGTCACTGCAACAGATGCAGCTGTTGTTTTCTTGATAAAGTTCCTTCTTGTATCTGTTTGCATAATATTTGTCATTGATTGATTAATCGGTCTTTTTAAAATAAGAGTTAGTTGAGTAAAATGTCTCATCCTTACAAATCTAATACAAAAAAGTATGCTTTTACCCTTATCCCTGTATTCTTTTCATCATTCAATATATTAATTAAAAAGGTTATCAGGAAATACCCAAAAGAACCGATATTGTTATCTTCAACAGACTATGAAGGAAGCTGGTTAAATATCATCACTTAAGTTAATATCTGAAACGATATATTTTTTATTGTTATCTTGTGATGAGAAAATACTTACCTGCGACTCTATTAAAAAACGATTAAATAAAAATGATTCATATAAATTTGAAACTTGAGCCTTCTGATTTGTCAGGAAAACTCAAAAGATTCTGGCAGCTTTCGGAACAGAAGATACACCTTATTGAAAATCAATATGATGAATCCAAAGGGTCTCCAGTATTTACCATTGAGGGAAAGTATTCATCATGTGGATGGACAGAGTGGACACAGGGGTTTCAATATGGTTCTGCTATACTTCAGTTTGATGCAATAGGAGAAAAAGCATCTCTGGAATATGCAAAGAAAAAGACACTTGAGAAAATGGCCCCTCATATCAGCCATACAGGTGTGCATGATCATGGTTTCAATAATGTAAGTACTTATGGCAATCTCCTGCGTCTGATGAATGAGGGCAAGATCCCTTTCAATGAATGGGAGAAGAATTTTTATCAACTGGCATTGAAAATATCAGGTGCAGTACAGGCATCACGCTGGACACCAATAAAAAGCGGAGGATTCATTCATTCATTCAATGGTGCACATTCTCTGTTTGTCGACACTATACGGTCATGCAGATCGCTGATAATAAGCCATATACTCGGGCACGTAATGCAGGGTGAAGGTGATATTAAAATTAGTATTCTTGAACGGGCGCTGCAACACATTACAGCAACCGCCAACTACTCTGTTTATTATGGCGAAGGTCGGGATGTTTATGATGTCTGTGGACGGACAGCACATGAGAGTATTTTCAATGTAAAGGACGGGAATTTCCGCTGTCCAAATTCACAGCAGGGCTATTCAGGATTTTCTACCTGGACAAGGGGACTTGGATGGGCAATGTGCGGATTTACCGAACAACTTGAATGGATTGAAACAGCTGATGAGAAAAAACTTATACCATTTGGAGGTAAAGATAAACTTGCATCACTCATGTTAAAAGCGGCAAAGGCTACCTGCGACTTTTATATCGTGCACTCGCCAACTGACGGGATTCCATACTGGGATTCAGGAGCTCCCGGTCTCCAGCACATGGGTGATTATCTTAACAGGTCTGCAGATCCATTCAATTCTTTTGAACCGGTTGATAGTTCTGCTGCCGCAATCGGAGTGCAGGGCTTATTGAGATTAGGTAATTATCTTAATAATAAAGGTGATAGTGAAGCAGGATCCCGTTACTTTCAGGCAGGACTCACAGTTATGAGCAGGTTACTTGAAGAACCTTACCTTAGTTCCAATCCTAATCACCAGGGACTTTTATTACACTCCATTTATCACCGTCCGAATGGTTGGGATTATACTCCATCAGGAAGCAAGATCCCTTACGGAGAATCAAGTATGTGGGGAGATTATCATATTCGTGAAGTAGCGCTTTATCTTCAGAGGATTATAAAAAAGGAAAATTATTACACCTATTTTAATTGCATTAAATGAGCACAACTCCGGTAACAGACCTTTCCCGACTCTGCATTCATACAATAACTACTAAGCCATGGGATATAGAGACTGCGGCAAGAAACTATTCTGCCTCAGGAGTGAAAGGAATAACAGTATGGCGGGATGCACTGCATGGGAGGGATATAAGGAAAACAGGTGATATGTTGCGTCAGAATGATCTCAAAGTTGTTTCGCTGTGCAGGGGAGGGTTTTTCCCGGCACGGGACCGAAGAAAGAGAGAAATTGCAATCGATGATAACAGAAGAGCAATTGAAGAGGCATTTGAACTGGGTGCAAAACTGATAGTACTTGTATGCGGCGCTGATCCTTCTCAATCACTTGAAGACTCAAGAAAGCAGATACAGGAAGGCATTGTTTCTGTACTTCCTGAGGCAATATCTGCAGGTATCAGACTAGCCATCGAACCTCTGCACCCGATGTATGCTGATACCCGTTCAGCAATAAATACAATCCACCAGGCGAATGACATGAGTGAAGCAATTGATTCTCCCTGGGTCGGTGTGGCAGTAGACGTTTATCATCTCTGGTGGGATCCAAACCTGGAAAAGGAGATAATCCGTTGCGGAAAGAATAATGCTCTGCTTGCATTTCATATATGCGACTGGAAATCACCTACTCTTGATTTTCTGAACGATCGCGGACTTATGGGTGATGGTTGTATCCCAATCAGGAAAATCAGATCGTGGGTTGAGGCAGCCGGCTTCATTGGGTTTATTGAAGTTGAAATATTTTCTACTGAATACTGGAAAATGAGTCAGAATAAATTTTTGTATAAAATTATTGATGCGTATAAGAAACACGCTTAGAGAATGTTGTATGATGCATTAACTACGTTATGGTGGGATTAGGAAAAAAAACGAAGTGAAAATAGAATGGATTATAAATAATATAAAGAACGCATAGTCAGTTATACATAGTTTAAAATATAATAAATTACAATGAACCAGTATGTTATAGGAATAATAATGAATGGCGTAACCGGTCGCATGGGAACTAACCAGCACCTTCTCCGTTCTATCGCTGAAATAATTAAACAGGGAGGCGTAAAGATTAGCGCCGGGGAGACGATTATGCCTGATCCGATACTTATAGGCCGTGATGAAAACAAGCTTAAAAAACTTTGTGACATAACCGGAATCACCAAAATGAGTACGGATATGGATAAGGTACTCAGGGATCCGGCATATCAGATCTATTTTGATGCACAAACAACAGGCAGAAGAGCTGACGCAGTGCGAAAAGCAGTTAAAGCTGGCAAACATATTTATTGCGAAAAACCAATTGCAGTAAGTACTAAGATTGCCCTTGAGCTTTATGATTTATGCACAAAAGCCGGACTGAAAAACGGTGTTGTTCAGGATAAATTATGGCTTCCCGGAATAATCAAACTGAAAAGGCTCATTCAGCAGGGTTTCTTTGGCGAGATTCTTTCTGTCAGAGGTGAATTTGGATATTGGGTATTCGAAGGCGATACAATAGCTGCTCAGCGCCCTTCCTGGAATTATCGTAAGGAGGATGATGGTGGTATCATTGTTGATATGCTTTGTCACTGGCGGTATGTTCTTGATAACGTTTTTGGAAAAGTAAAAGCTGTCTCCTGTCTGGGTGCAACTCATATCAATAAAAGAGTTGATGAAAAAGGGAAGGAGTATAAATGTACTGCCGACGATGCTGCATATGCTACCTTTGAACTGGATGGGGGGATTATTGCGCAGTTTAATTCTTCATGGACAGTGAGAGTCCGGAGAGACGATTTGCTCACTCTCCAGGTTGATGGGACCAAAGGTTCTGCTGTTGCAGGGCTTCGGGAGTGTTATATTCAGCACTATGGCAACACGCCAAAACCGGTTTGGAACCCTGATATAGCCCAGCCAATTAATTTTTTTGATGGCTGGTCGAAGGTGCCAGAACAGGAGATATACGATAATGCTTTCAAAGTACAATGGGAACTCTTCCTGAAACATATTGTTAAAGATGAGCCATTTCCTTGGGATCTGCGCGAAGGCGCCAAAGGAGTTCAACTGGCTGAAAAAGGATTGGAGAGCTGGGCAAAGCGGCGCTGGGTGGATGTGCCAGATTTATAACAAAGAGACAGATGAAAAAAGTAGCACTTGTTACCGGAGGGAGCAGAGGAATAGGGCTGGGAATTGCAAAACACCTTGCACAGCAGGGTTTTGATATTGCAATAAACGGATTACGTTCTGAAGAAGCTGTTGCTGAGGTTTTAAAATGTATTAAAGCATCAGGGGCCGATGTTATATATTGCAGGGGGAATATTGCATTAAGGGAAGACCGGAAGGTGATTCTACAGCAGGTTAAAAGTCAATTCAACAGGTTAAATATTCTTGTCAATAATGCAGGTATGGCTCCCCGGGAACGTCGTGATATTCTTTCTGCCACGGAGGAAAGTTTTGATGAAGTTATTTCCACAAACCTTAAAGGCCCGTATTTCCTGACTCAGGATGCAGCAAACTGGATGATCGAACAAAAGAAAGCAGATGAGGACTTTACAGCATGTATTATTAATATATCATCCATGTCAGCCACAGTGGCTTCCGTAAATCGTGGCGAATACTGTATTTCAAAAGCCGGGATTAGCATGACTACCAGTCTCTTTGCTGTACGGCTCGGAGAATTTAATATTTCTGTTTATGAGGTCAGACCCGGAATTATAAGCACGGATATGACAGAAAGTGTAAAAGAAAAATATGATAAGTTAATCGGAGAGGGCCTTTGTGTGCAAAAAAGATGGGGCCAACCTGATGATGTCGGAAAAGTAGTTGGAGCTTTGGCAATGGGAAGTTTTCCATATTCCACCGGGCAGGTAATTATGGTCGACGGCGGACTTACTATTCCCCGCCTGTAGAATTTGTACTTTAAAAGATAAAATAAATTTAATTAGCATATTATGACAACATCAAGAAGGAACTTCATTGCAAAATCAATTTTGGCAACTGCCGGAATTTCTGCCGGATTAAATTTGGTAATTAAAGCTAATAACAGCGAGTCTGCTACCGGCAGATTAGTAGGAATTCCTGAAACAAAATCACAGGATGCCTTCAAGATTAGCATATTTTCTAAACATCTTCAGTGGCTTGACTTTAATGAGATGGCCCGGCTATCGGCTGAAATGGGATTTGACGGAGTGGATCTGACAGTGCGGCCTGGCGGCCACGTACTTCCTGAAATGGTTGAGAGAGATCTGCCAAAAGCTGTGGAAGCTGTCAGGAAATCAGGTAAGAACATCTATATGATTACCACTGCAATAAATGATGCAGAAGATCCTTTGTCAGAAAAGATATTAAAAACAGCAAGTACATTAGGTATAGGACACTACAGAATGGGATATATGTATTATGATGAAAAAAAGACGGTTGAAGAAAATATCAGTATAATATTCCCCAGGTTGAGTAAGCTGGCAATACTAAATGAAAAGTACTCTATCTCAGGTGAATACCAGAACCATTCAGGAAACTATGGTTCAGGAATATATTTTGGTGCACCTATCTGGGATCTGGCCGACGCATTGAAAAAAATTAATTCTGGCTGGCTTGGATCGCAGTATGATGTTTATCATGCAACCATAGAGGGAGCTAATTCATGGCCTGTTGGCCTGAAGCTGATAAAGCCCTTTATCAGATCGGTTGACATAAAAGATTTTCAATGGTCAAAAATCAACGGAAAATGGTCAGCTGAAACCGTTCCATTAGGAGAGGGTATGGTTGATTATAAGAAGTATCTTGGTTTATTAAAACAACAAAATATCAGGGTGCCGATATCTCTGCATTATGAATATCCTCTGGGTGGGGCAGAGAATGGTGCGAAGATATTAACAATGAAAAGGGAAGATGTAGTTTCAGCTATGCAAAAAGATATAACAACCCTGAAAAAATACTTTTCGGAAGCGAATCTGATCTAGGAATTCCTGAATTAAGTTTTGCATTTGCTCTTTTCACGACAAAGATGTTTTAAATCGTGGGATATCAGGCGCCGATAATCCTCAAGACGATCTAATTATTGTCCTGTACAAGTATCTCACCCATCGGATACCAACCCTCTTCATTGATCCCGGTTATAGCTAATTTCACTCTGGGTTCGTGAGTAACAGGCGAAACAATAGCGATTTCAATTTTATATATTCCTGTCGGCATGTCATGCGGTATATATAGCATTTCATCACATACAATATCTCCCGGAAGCCAGTCTGGAATATATGCACAAGTGTTTAAAATCTCTGTTCTTTCATGATTCTTCAGCCTTACGGCAAATTTGTAATCCTTGTAAATTGGAGCAGCTCCCTTGTTTTCCCACCAGGATGTTATTGCCAGTTGGCCCTGGAGTTTTACAATTGAAGGATAAGTAAACCTTCTCAGTACATACCTGTAACCCATCCTGTTAAGCCATTCATTTACGAGAGGGCTCCAGACCTCAGGTACCGGAGAGCTTTTAGCATTAAAGGAGGATATGTGCCATTTCAGAGCCTGTCCGAAAATGTACGCAACAGTATCCTTATTGTATTTCTCTTTATCAAGCCATCGTAAAAAAGTCCCACAAATTTCCATTGTAACCGGAGCCTTCTTCCAGGCTTCACCCATTCCACTTTTCACTATATCGCGTGGATAAACATCAGTCATATGGTTCCAGTGCCATTGTGGCCAGAATCCCATATCTCCGAGGCAATCAAGACGCCATCCGAGGTTGCGCATTTCAGGTCCGGTCCCGTTATTGCTTCCATCCTGCCAACTGGCGGCTATCTTAGTGTTTTTTACAAGTACTCCTGCATCCGGGGCATCTCCGTTTAGAGGCTGAAAAGTAAGATAAGTCTTTTTGAAATTATCAAGGTATACATTGATAAGAGCCAGACGCGTAGGTTCAGTTAACAGATGACTTCCTTCGCCTTCCCCCCAGTATCCTACAAGAGAAATGTCTACTGATTCCAGGTCGGGATGTCCGTCATATCTTTCTCCCAGCGCTTTTATCATTCCTCCGTAGCGCTTTACATATAAAGGATCTTCCGGATCAACTCTCCATTTTGCTATTTTGGATGGGACTTCTTTCCCTACTATTTTTCTGTACCATGCAGGGACATCAATTTCCGCACTGTAAGGGGGAATCCTGAGCATCAATGTCTGACCGCGTTCTGCTGCAGTCTTCATCGCTTTGTCGATCATTGCCCAGTTATATTGCCCCTGTTCCGGCTCCACGAAGTTCCAGTAAACCCTGAAATATGCAATAGTTGTTTGTGGATGATTCTTATTTGTCAGATCGCCATCGAAATCCTGATATACAATAGGTAATCCTTCAGTCCAGCCCATTCCACCATTCAGATCATCTCCATTAAAACGTTGAAATGTAGTAAAACCAATTCCCGGATTGCTAAGGACATCGTTTATTTCCACAGGTTTAACAACAACCTTTACGGGAAGATCCTGTGCTCCCAGGGAAAGAAGTCCTTTAAGTATAAAAAGGAGGAAGACTAAAACATGTTTCTTAAACATAAACTAGATTTTTTAAAATTATAATTTGATTATCTGAAGATCTTAAGATTATTATTATCACTTGATTTAATGGCAATAAATTGTTAAAATCAAAAAGAACCCCTCCTGGGAATTATCTATAAAGGAAATTCCCAGGTTTGTTTTATTTATAGAGAGTCACTATAAAAGAAATTCTCATTAAAAAAATCAAAAATTAATTCATTATGCTATAGCTGCTTACTTTTTAAGCCACTTATCAAACCAGTTAAATCCTTCTGTCTGCATATCTGAATCAAACTTATGTTCTCCCGGATAGAAAGAACATTTATACCTGTCAGCCGCGTTAGCTTTCTGGTAAACCTCATTAAGGATCTTATCAGCAGCATTCATTTCCGCCATTGTATATAAATCATCATCAATATCATTTAGTACCAATGTTGGAAGTGGTACCCGGAGACCAAGTATTTCAGGGAAGTCCAGTTCATTCGGAAGAACCGGAACATATGTCATCCATGTGTGAGTGAATGATTTGTTGAGGATAAAATCCTTCCATGTTGTCATGAATCCAACACAGACGGCGCATTTTATCCTTGGATCGAGTCCGCCCATAAAGACAGTACGCATGCCTCCACCTGAAAGTCCTCCGCATCCGATTCTCTCCTTATCAACATCTTTTCTGGAGCATAAAATATCCAGGGCTATCCTGTCTTCGGCAAAGAATACTCCCGGCCAGGTAGTACCTGCGCTGAACAACGATTTTGCCATTATATGCTCGTGGTTTCCTGCCCATTTGTTATAGGCTTCTATGTTTTTTTGATTTTCGGGATTATCATCATTAAGTCCTTCACGTAAATTTTCAGGGATATCCTGCATCATAACGCGCCGGCTTGCAAAAGGGAAAGCATCAGAAACAAGTACAACATAACCTCTTTTTGATATCTCATTTGCCCAGGCCCGTCCACTGTAATACGATTTTTGATGCTCAACCATCAGCGGATGTTGTTCATCACCTGTTTGGGTAATCTTTCGTGTTCCAAAATATTTATTGCCACCATGGTCATGAAAAGCCAGAATTCCAGGCAATGGAACCTTAGTATTTGCAGGTTTCAGCAGAATGGCATTTGTAGGGCGGCCATAAGGTAGTTGCCAGCTGAGTTCTTCAATCTGTAATCCGTCATAAATGTATTGTTTTTTTAAAATCACCTCAGGCATGCCTCCAATATCAGGAATTGCAAGTCTCTCTTTTAATCTTGGGAGCGCTTCATTTTTCCATTTTTGAAGATCAGTACTCTCTTTTCTCCTGAAAGATAAAGAAGGTATTTTATTTTCAGTCAGGGATGATGCCCAAGGTCCGTATTGTCCAATGATGCTTAGATTTTCTTCTTTTTCTTTCATAGTTTTATTTATAAGACTGATAGGTGAATCTGAGAAAAAAGAGGGTGAACCGGATGTAGAGGCGAATCCTTGTGTGAGTCTGCTCCCGGTTATACCCAGTCCAACCATACCGGCATATTTAAGAAATTTTCTTCTGCTGTTTTTCATAATCAGTTTATTTAGAATAAATTTTCGAATTCTGCTTTCAGATTTTATGCTTGATCGTTAAGAAAAGGTTCAATATTTCAAAAATACCATCTTCTTTGCATAATTGCAGTATGAAATTACAACAAAAATCATTTCCGGATCATAAAATTCTGTTACAACTATAGATAAAACATTCCCAGACTTCTTATTATTTCAGAAGTATTACTAAAATAGGTATATTATAACCGTTTCATCAAGACACTCCTGACGATTTAGTCTGGAACGCTTGGACTGAGTGCGAATCTGCAATACTTTCGTTTTCCTGCATAAAAACCGAACTCACAATTTATTTACAAAAATTTGTTGGAGTAAGACGGAGTTAGTCCTGTGGATGCTTTTCAGAGAAATAATTCTATTGGTTAAGTTTCCTTTTTCTTTCAACCAGTTCAAGCGCCCTTAAAAAGAGAGTGAACTGGCTTTCCATTCCTGTTCCTGTAATTTTCTTTTCAAGCACCTCTGTGTCAGCTGAATAGTTATTACATTTTGCCAACACCCATTCCATTTGAGGGGATATTCTGGTATCTAGGATATGCCAGATGTACAATGAATCCTGATAATTTTTCCATCCTTCAATAAGTTTTGTAGCCTCTTTTTCCTTTCCAAGGTTTTTAAGTACCATATAAGTGATGTAATTGGAATTAATATTTCTGGCCGTAAAGAATCTTTCGGGATCGGAGGAGAAATCTGTTATATTATCATAATATTGTAATGATTTTTTTTCATTCCCGGTTTCATTTGCACAGTATGCAAGCAAATAATCCAGAATTCTGTAATCAGGATCATATGGTTTGCCCACACCAAGATTTTCCGGAAATTCTTTAGCCTTTTCAAGATATTTAACTGCTTCCTTATATCTTTTCTGTTCTATACTAGTTAGCGCCTGTGCAATATTGGCCGTCTCAAAAATATCATGCCCTTCTCTGGCGCCTTCCTGAGGAAATACCCGTGTTTTACTGAGTACATCCAGACAATCTTTTGGTTTTTTCACATTAACTAATGAACTAGCATAATCAAGGCTGATAAATGGATTATCTAAAAATTTCTGGTAAGCTTTCTTTGCATTGTCGTATTGTTTAGAGAAAGATCCAGTTCTTTCATAGAAATTAGTAAGAGTATGCCATGTTCGCCATTCTTTCGGGTCTATTAATATTGCCCTCTTAAAATCCTTCTGAACATCATCTTGTTTTGTCTGATCATCACTTAATAAAATACCTCTCGAAATGTAGAAAGGTGCATAATCAGGTTCGCTGACACATTTTTCAAACAACTCCTTTGCTTTTATTAAATTATTGCAATACCACTGGATCAATGCAGAATAATAAATTGTCTTCCATGAATGTACCTTCTGTTCTGCCCATTTGAGAACAGGCACGGTTTCTGTCCGGAAGGGAAAAACCAGCCATGGAGAATAGTCAACCGCCTTTTTCAGGTATTCACTGGCCTTCTGACTGGAAGAGTTCCTATAAAGATAGGCTAACCAGTAATATACTGTCGGATATTCAGGAGCCATCTCAAGCGCTTTGATAGCTTCCTCGTTCATCCCGGTGTTTACATACTTAATAGCAAGCTCCAGGTATGTTTCCTGAGGGAATTCATTTTTTATACCAGACTGGAACATTACTCTTCCTGCTGTAGTATCAGATAAATATTTCTCAAATCTTGCATATTGATTCAGAGGATCAATTTCCAAAAGTGCATTAATGGCTTTTTTTGATTCATCCGTTTCATCTAATTTTCTGTATGCAGTGATCATAACGGAAAGAGCCGTCAGATTGTATTTATTAAAAGCAAGCGCTTTTCGTGAATACATAACAGCCTTATTAAAGTCTTTTTTCTTTAACTCAATTCCGGCTATTTGAGAATAGGCAGCAGAACGAAATTCCATTGTCAGGGAGGCAATGCTAAATGCTTCTTCTGCTTCATAGGTGTTATTTAGCTTATCCTGAAGCGCACCATAAATATAGTTTGCGGCGCCATCGTAGGCGCTGAATTCAAGGACTTTCCGGGCATAGCCAGTTCCTTTCTCATATTCTCCCTTCCGGTAATACAGCTCAGCAATCCTTGCTAACGCGTTACTATGTGTTGGTTCCTTTTCAATACATTTTTCATACAGCTCCATCGCCTCAACGTAGTTACGCATAGCGTTCTGCTCTTCTCCCATCCTGAATAATCTTTCACCGGAATTATAGTCTTTGATATTGTCACTTGTGCGGACAGGCCGGGAAATGATACTTTCAGGTATACTTGAGTAATACAATTTCTTGTTGCCAATATTTACGGTAACGGCGCTATTGGCATCAGTTGAAACAGCCAATGAAAATCTGAAAATTTTCATTGGCTCAAGCTTTACTTTTTCGGAATATAATTCATTATTATTTAAGCATATAACCAGGTTATCCTCGATTTTTTGCAAAGGACTAATGGACACAAATAAACTGTCTTTTATTACACGCACGTTCAGTGCGCCATAAATATTTGCATCAACCATTCCCCCGATTTCTTTCACAGGGAACCAGTAGTCTGTTTTTGTTTCAGCATAAAGCGGGTTATGCGACAACTGCCTGAAAGGAGAGTGATACCCGCTTCTTTCCTCAGCTTGGTTGAGCTTAACTCCTGATTGCCCCTCTATGCTTGACCCCTCATTTTCTGTAAGCAAATCTTCCCAAATTGCTCCATCGCGGGCAATTGACATTACCCATAGTTTTTTGCCGGGAGAATCGGAGTACAATGACCAGTGACCAAAACCAAAAGATAAGTTGTCCCAATAGCCACCAAACCAGTTTCGGTAATCTCCCACTACATGGTAAGACTTACTGTTACCAAATTTATTATTCTTATAAAACGAGAGATTGCGGCCTTTACTGTCTATGGGCCATGGTCTTGCCAAACCATTGTGCCCGATATGATAATTGCCGGGGTAATAGACTTGCAGGTTGTCATTGCCTCTAAATGCGGCAACCTCCCACGACAGATAGGCCTGATGAAGAGAAAGAGGGTTGAACCACAATGCCTCTGTTTCAAAATATGCCTTGTCATCAGATAAATTGATTCTAACCCTCCATTCACTGCGGGAAGCCAGATCCAGACCGCCTACCACACAGCTTACTGTGCTGTCAGGATTGTTCGTTAAAATATAATCTACTGGTGATGCTGCCCACGGTGCGTGTCCCAGATCAAGACCAAAGTTATGCTCAATGCCTCCACTTGTCCATGGACCCCTAATAGCGATAGAACGGAATTTCATGGCATGGTTCATATACACAAATTCCTTGCCAGTGGATTTTTCAATTGCACCCCAAACCTTTCCTCCTACTTCAGGAAGGACTGTTACGGTTATAAATTCATTCTCCAGTGTCACTACTTTCCAATTCTTATTTACTCCCTGATTAGTATATCCGTCTATCATGAAATATGGATAAAAGGATGATACCTTTTTACTTATGGCCATCGCGGGCAAGGGATTTGGATCGGAAAAAGGATAAGTTTTGATCTCTTTAAAATTTTCTGTTATGGATACATTCTGCCCAATGGCAAGCACATGAATAATAGAAACAGAAACTAATAGTATAATCTTATGCTTAAGTGAGTTATTGAAATAATTCATGTAAAGTCTTGTGTAATGAAAAAATGGATTAATCCATTTCAAATTTTTAGTTTAATGATGCAAGTTAGGATTCAATTGCTGATCATTATAGGGGTAAGGAGCCCAATAAAATGTATGAGAATTATCATCTGGAATCGCCCATAAGACATCTTCTACAGGATCACGATTTGAATTAGCAGCGCCAACAGTCTCTGTTCTCTGAAGATCAAACCATCTGGCGCCTCCGGGTTCAACCCCTGCAAATTCCCAACCACGCTCAACAATTACAGAATCCCTGAAAGCAGTTTGAGATAGCCCTGCAGTCAAGTTACCCAGTCCGGCTCTTTCTCTTACCAGGTTAATAGCATAATATGCAGTTGCATCAGGAGCAGAAGACATGCTTTTTGCTTCAGCATATATAAGCAAAACTTCGGCATAACGCATAAGAAAAACAGTGCGGCTGTCGATCCAGTTGGCATTGTAATGAGTTGCAGCATCGTAATACTCGTCAAATCTGAATTTCTGGATGTAAGGATGTTTTTTCACTGTGTTTTCCCAGGTAATAGATTTGGCCGGATCATTATCGACATAATATTCAGTTTGATAAGTAGCATCTTTTCGAGGGCCGGCAGGAAATTTCTTATAAAAATTTATCTCCCCGTATCCATCTCCCCAACCACCTTCTTCTTCAGATTGATATGATTGTGGCCGTGCATTACCACTATTATTACCCCAGGCGCCAGGTACATGTGCATTATAATAACATCCAAAAACAGTCTCCTTGTTAAAGTTACCCTCTGAATTCCATATATCTGCAAAATTAGTCATTAAATCATATCCCCATAAAGCTTTGTTATCAATGACTTCCTTAGCCTTTTCGGCTGCCAATGAATAATATTCAGTCTGTTTAATCGGCCATCCGGCCATTGTCAGATAAACATTTGCCAACAGAGCTTTTGCAGAACCAGCTGTAGGCGCCAAATCAGTACCATTTAGTCTTCTTGCCCCGGTCCAGTGGTCTGGCAACAGTATTTCTGCATTTTTTAAGTCACTTACAATAAGCACATAAACAACCTTAGGATCCGATAAAGTTACGTTAAAATCTATTTTAATATCAGTTACTAATGGGATAGGTCCCCAAGTGCGGGTAAGATAGAAATAACTCTGGGCTCTTATAAAATAGGCCTGACCCGCTGCCTGATTTCGTTGCTCTAATGTAGCTTCGGTTGCCCCCTCATAATTAAGAAGCATAGCATTACAGGATTTAATAGTACCATATAAAAAATTCCAAAAATATTCTGCACCCTGATTCGATGACACAGGTTGAAATGTATCATAATCAGACCAGGTTTCTTTATTTCCAGATCTTACCACAGTTATATCATCTCCACCCCAAAATGGAGCAAAACCATCTGACTGATTAAAAGCAGCATTAAGATTATTATAAAATGCAATAGATGCCATATCAAGATCGGTACCTGTTTTATAAAAGGTCTCAGGAGTTATGCTTCCTTTAGGATCTTCATCTAAAAATCCCTTTTTACAAGAGATTGTCAGAATCGATATAATTAATATAAGTTCTATTAGTTTACGCATGATTTGAAAATTTTATTTATTGATAATTTATTAAATATTAAAAACCAATGTGTAACCCTATGGAAATGGTTCTCGGGGACGGATAAGCGCCAAAATCAATTCCTGCAGAAGCATCACTGTTTACAGATGTAGAGGTCGCTTCCGGGTCAAAACCTTTGTATTTAGTAATTGTAAACAAGTTCTGGACACTTACACTGACACTTGCATCAATAAAAGACAATGTCTTTTTAGGTATATTATAAGATAAACTTAAATTTTTAAGTCTGGCATAACTTCCATCCTGTAAGAATTGGGTTGACTCTGTAAAATTCCTATAAGTACTGCTTGCAGGATCAGACCATTCACTTCCCGTATTTGTCGAAGTCCAGTATTTGCTCGATTCAGCTAAAGTAGAATATCGCACGTCGCTATTAGGTTTAGCAATCATTGCATAAGCAGCATTAAATATCTTATTTCCAAGAGATGCCTGAACAAATATGTTCAATTCCAGATTTTTGTATCTGACAGTATTATTCCATCCTAACATTATTTTAGGCATAGCGCTACCTGAAACAACGCGGTCCGCAAAATCAATCTTCCCGTCTTTATTAACATCCTGATAACTGTCATCACCGGCTTTAACGCCAAGTATCGGATCGTCAGAACTTGCAACACCCAACCATGGAATCAGGAAGAATGTACCCATGGACTGACCAACTTTCACCATTTGTATATTGGTATTAACCACGCCCTGTCCGACAAAATCTGACCTGAAGATTACAGAGTCTTTACCAAGACTCAAAACCTCATTACGGTTAACTGAGGCGTTTAAGGATGTACTCCAGGTTATCTCCTGTGTTTGAATTGGTACAATTTCGACTGAAATTTCAACCCCTTTATTACTAACTGTTCCTAAATTTTTCACGGTCGTACCTCCTCCGTTATAACCTGCAATAGGGGTATATAACAACAGATCTTTTGTCTTCTTATTATAATAATCAAAAGATACAGTAAGTCTATTATCCCAAAAACCAATATCCACACCAAGATCCTGCTGATTAGTAGTTTCCCACGTAAGATCAGGATTACTTGGGCTTCCCTGCGTATATCCCTGGGTTAATACTGAAGTTCCAAAAGAATATTGAACAGGAGTTAATAACCCAAGGCTGCTATAAGGAGCTATAGCCTGGCTTCCAGTTACCCCGAAGCTTCCACGCGCTTTAAGATTAGAGAATAAATTGAGGCGCTTTATGAAATCCTCTTCTGATAAGCGCCATCCTAAACCAATAGAAGGAAAATACCCCCATTTATTTGATGTAGACTGAAATTTCAACCCCTTTATTACTAA